>PGZN01000017.1:0-9157 GCA_002840165.1 Firmicutes bacterium HGW-Firmicutes-8 | reverse complement strand
CGGCTTTTAGATTCTGACTTTTAGATATCCGCGTTATCCGCGACATCCGCGGCCGGCTTTTTGGTTTTAAAAATTGATTGCAGCTTTGCTGCGCTAGGTACTCTGTGATATCTTTTAAATAGAATAGCGGCATGAGCGTTTCCGGTTATTGTCCTTCACAGGCGTTGTCCGGCTTCTCCTGCTTCTCCTGTTTCTCAGGCTGCTCCAGCTTCTTCAGCTTTCTATTCAGGTAATCGATTTCCACACTCAGGCTTTCGGCCTCAGTCTTGCAGCTTCTGAGATTTTTGGCAGCCTTTAACTGTTTAACCGCGCCAAAAAGGCCGGCAGCTATTGCCCCCAGAAGGGCCGAACCAAAAATCACGACAACGAGGGAGATTTGTTTCAACTGCCAGAAAAACAGGGTGATATCCACCTTGGTGGCGTTTTGCACAGCAAATGTGGCCACAGCTATAGAGAAAACAAGGGCTAAAACAAGGTAAACCTGCATTTGAGTAACCCCCTTCTTAAATACCAATTGACAATTAACAATGGACAATTGACAATGCCCGGGCTTTAGAAGTATTTGAGACATAGGTTTTACTGATTTTATTTGTCAATTTTCAATTGTCAATTGTCAATTGTCAATTGTCAATTTTAATTACTATTCTCTCCACTGCCCGGATTTCCTTTTTGTCCATTCCCGGCACATTCCGTTTGACCTTCCGGCCAGACCGAGCTGCATGGTTCCAGGTGAATCAGGACACTGGCATTAGCCAGTTTTTCTTTGAACTCCCCCAAATCCTGCTTAAACTCTTTTCCCTATTCTGCCCAAGCTCGCGATTATCCTTCAAATTTTGTCCTGGGGTTTGGGTGTTTTACTCATAAAAACAAACCTGCTGATAAATAAGCAGGTTTGGGGTGGCTGATAAATTATTTTGTTTTACTTTTGGCGGATTTTTAGTTCCTTCTTAGTAACCTGTAATTCAATGTAGACCTTTTCCAACAGGTTGAAAACCTTATCACTCATTTTTATACCACTCCGCAATCTGTTAATTTCAATACCATTTTACCATAGGGTGAACGAAGTGGCTATAACCCAATACATTTTTTTACAGGTATTCAACTCCGGCGCCGGAGAATTTGAAGGGGTTGTTTATGCTGCCGGGTTTCGGCTAAGCATGAATCACAGCACAAAGAAAATTAAACCTTCGCAATTATACGGAGGTTTAATTTTTTTCGGACAAAACAATGACTTTATTTTCGTCATATTTTTTTAACTGGGTATCGTTTGTAATAAATAAATCACACTTTATGTATTCGTAAACCGCAAGTTGAATTGCATCCGGTGTTCTAAACCCATATTTTGCTCTTATTTTGGAAGTCAATTCGGCAATATTTGAATTTATATTTACCACTGACAAACCTTTAGATTGATACAAGAAATCCTTATAAGATTTTACGAGTTCTGTCCTACTCATTTTATACGGTTTTGTTAAAACCTCTATTACTGAGATAACAGATGTATAAACCTCAATGCTTCCCTCAGTTGCTTTTCCAAATAAATTGCTGACAATAGGACTATAGGATGGATTTTCTTCGATAAAGTAAATAATTGGAGCCGTATCAATAAATACTGACGAGCCGTCTTTTAGTTCCATCCGCTTCTCTCTTTATCCACATAGTCCTGCGCTTCGGTATTCTTCCAAATGTCCTTGCCGATCCCGGCAATACCGGAAAAATCCCTGTCTTTTTTCTGTAAAACCTTTAATATAATAGTGCCGTCATCATCGCACAACACCTGTAACTCCATACCCTTTTTCAATTTCAGTTTGTCGGAAACATCCCTGGGCAGTTTTATTGAATTTTCATCATTAACATAGGCATTGGCCAAGGCATTCAACCTCCTCTACCCCTGTATTAATTTATTATACCTCATCAAATTAAGATTTACCATATTTTATTCTGTGAACAACAGAGAGTAAGGCTCAGCTGATACTATTGTTGTCGGTATAAGAATACAAATGGTCCGATTATCATGCTCCCGGCTACGGCTTACATATTATACCATTCGACCGGATGCAGGTTTTTCCTGCTGTGGCTGATTTAGTGGATGGGTTTATCCGCAAAGTGATATTTAAAGCTACCAGGAAAAAGAGGTTAGATGTTGGATGTTGGAATTCGGGCGAATTCCTTCTTAATCCAACCTCTAACTTCTAACCTCCAACCTCCAATGTGCAAGGGGTCCCTCCCCAAATTGTTACCGTAACTCGGTCAAAAAAACGACCGAGTCGCCGACAATAATGATTATTTTTTCTTCTCCCCCAGGCTGTCTTAAAGAGACATCCTCTTTCACTTATGGCTCAGGAGGGGCTGGTGTGTTACGGAGGGCGAACCCGACCGGCTTGTTGGCAAATGACTTACAGTCAGAGGGGATGGCTGTTCGCATAAGGCTTTCCTTTGTTTCCATTTTGGACGGCGCTTGGGCGGGTGAAACCCAAGGCTCCGCCAGGCTCTGAGGTTAGTGGCGCATAATGAGAACAAGAGAAACGCCGTTGCGAACAGCCATCCCCTCGACCCAAACTTATTTGCCAACAAGCCCGCTGAGAGCCGCCCGACCGTAATATTTATTTTTTTCTCCCGGTTGCGTCAAAAGAGGTATCCTCTTTCACTTTTGGCACACGAGGGGCTGGTGGGTTCTGTAGGGCGGAACCAACAGCTTGGAGGGGTTGGGTATTTTATAAGGATTTCCCTGGCGCTGACGTCGTTGGCAATCTTGCTGCCACCTGCAGGCCGCAAGGCAAGGGGTCCCAGCATGTTTGAAGATGGCGAAGGCCGCCGGTAAGTTTCTGCTTTCGAAACGGGAGGCGGCCATCGTGTTAGGAATGCAATCTGAGCCATCAAGTTCTGGGACATTGCATTGCGGCCTGCAGGTGGCGGCTTAGATTGCCAGACGGCGAGCGGGAAATCCGTTAAAATACCCAACCCCTCCCGCTAAGACATTCCGCCCGGAAGAACACATCGGCCCCTCCGGTCATGTACAAACAAAAAAGGCTGCCTCTTTCGAGACAACCTCTAACCTACTAAGCCCGTGCCCTGGCCCTTCCCCATTTCATACCCTTAAATACAAACCACAGCGGGCTGGCATTGAAGATGGAGGAATATGCTCCGCTGATTACTCCGATAAGCATGGCTAGGGTGAAAAACTTTATTGTGGAGCCACCAAAAAGCAGCAGAGCTACTAATACAAAAACAACTGTTAAAACTGTGTTAATTGACCTGGTCATTGTCTGCATAATACTATCATTTACCAAGGTTTCCAGGTCCTGACCCTTTTTGCGCTTTTTAAGGTTTTCTCTGATCCGGTCGAAAATAACAATGGTATCATTAATAGAATAGCCTATAATTGTGAGAACGGCTGCGACAAAGGCGCTGTCAACTTCCCACCAGAATATCGAAAATATTCCCAAAACGACAAATACATCATGCAGTAATGCGATTACAGCGGCAATTCCAAATTTAATTTCGAACCGGAAAGAAATATAGATTACCATTAAAATTGAAGCTACTGCCAAAGCCATTATAGCTTTTTGGGTCAACTCCTTACCAATGACCGGCCCCACCTTGTCAACCCGAAGTTTACTCTTATCATAAGGCCCTATTTTTTCACTAAGTTTAGTCAACACCTCAGCCTGTTTCTGATCATCAAGGACCAGGGTCCTGATTATTGCGGTCCTGTTTCCTGACAGTTGGATAATACTTTTATCCAAAGTTGTTTTGTCAACAGTGATTTCTTTTAATGCATCTCTAACCTGAGGTACTGTGATATCTTTGTTAAATTCTACAGCAGTAATAGTCCCGCCTGTAAAATCGATGCCCAGATTCAATGGGCTGCCGACAGTCACCCAGCGAAATATTATGGAGATAATCCCCGGAATAATCACAAGCAGAGAAAGGGCAAACCAGATCTTACGCCTTCCAATAATGTTCAAAATTCAAGCACCTCCTAAGCCCCAAACAGCTTTTTGTTTTTTATCCCAGTGTCAACAGACAATCTTAACAGCCACCTGCTAAAGGTTATAGCAGTGAACATACTGGCCAGAATACCGATACTCAGGGTGATGGCAAATCCCCTGATCGGGCCTGTCCCAAAATAATACAGAACAGCAGCGGCAATAAGGGTCGTTACGTTAGAGTCAAATATCGTCCAAAAAGCCCTGCCAAACCCTGATTCCACAGACCTGCGCAGGGAGTTGCCTTCTCTTAGTTCTTCCTTAAAACGTTCAAAGATAATAATATTCGCATCTACGGCCATGCCTATAGATAACAGGAATCCAGCAATACCCGGTAAGGTCAGGGTGGCATGCAATGCCGCAAGAATTCCTAAAACAATAAACATGTACACTGCCAAGGACACATTAGCCAGTAATCCCGGCAGCCTGTAATAGGCAATCATGAATATCAGAATAACTGCCACACCGATGATTCCTGCCTTTTTTGACTTTTCCAGGGAATCTTTACCCAGAGTTGGACCTACGGACTGTATGGCTACTTTCTCCAGTTTAACCGGCAAAGAGCCTGATCTTAGCAAAATAGCGTCTTTGTTAGCTTCTTCAAGGGTTTTGTAGCCCCCCCTGATCTGGGCGTCCCCGGTAGTAATGGGTTCCTCTACGTTGGGGTTGGTAAGAACCTTTTCATCCAGTAGAATGGCTATCCTTCTATTGGGGTCCCCGTAGCCATATTTCTTAACCAGTTCCGTGGTAACACTTCCGAAAATCTTGGCGCCCTGGGAATTAAACTTGATTGATACTACCGGTTCGTTTGTATTTGGGTCAGTTGTTGCCTGTGCGTCCAATAGGTCACTTCCTTTTAAAATGACCTTTCCGTCAGCGGTTACAAACTTCAACTGTGCCGTACGGCCTATTAAGTCTATCGCTTTCTCCGCATCCTTGACACCGGCAAGCTCAACAACCAATCTACGGGTACCCTCTTTTTGGATCAGGGGTTCTTTTACTCCTGTCTCATTAACCCTGTTTTCAATAATTGCTTTGACCCGGTCAATGGAGTCAGCCTTTACAGGCGCATCCGGCGTGTCTACGGCCTCCAGGACAACATGCACACCGCCCTGAAGGTCAAGGCCAAGGTTGATATTGTTCTGAAAAACCTTATATTTCAGCAGTAAAAAGCCGCTAATCGCTAAAACGACTATAATAGCTACAAGTATTGTAACACTTTTCCCCCTCATTGTGCCTGTTTCCCCCTTTAGAGTATTGTCCAAACTATAGTCTGTAACAGAGGCCCAAAAAACCCCTAGGGTTTATTATATACCGGCCCAAAATGCTTGTCAATGACTGTATTAGCCCGGTCTAGAGCAGTTTAGCGCCATTAATTTCCAAGGCAAAATGGCTCTTTAGAAAATCGGCTGCTCTCCGGCACAGCACCATCCTGCTGAGAAATATTTCAAAGTATTCCATGACCGGACATATTTCAATATCAATCGTTAATTCCATGGTGATTGTCCGGGTTTCCCCATTGACCCTCAGGAAAGAGTGTTCAACGGCATAGTTTACGCGGTCATGGATATCAAATGTGGCAAAATCCTGGTTCCTGACCCTTGAGCGGTGAACATCCGACTTGTCTGCCAGAATTAAGGCTGCGGCCACACTGTTTACGGGTTGGCCGTACTCTTCCTCATGGTTGCCGATAGCGCCAATCACCATCGCAATCTCTTCTGAGGGCATTTCTATCCTAGATAAGATGTGAAAAGCCAGGGTAGCCCCGGACTGTCCGTGGTCATACCGGCTGATTACATTCCCGATATCGTGCATATAACCTGCAATGGCAGCCAATTCAACCTCCCGCTGGGGGTAGTTGAGCCGTTCGAGAATATTTCTGGCAATCCTGGAGATGAGGTTGATATGCCGGTAGCCGTGCTCCGTAAACCCCATAACACCGAGGTACTCGTTGCCTTTTCTGATACAGGTGTCAATGACAGGGTCTTTTTTTATGTCATCAAGTGTAATCATTTCGTTTGAACCCCCCTAAGATACAAAAAAAAACAATCCCGAACCCTCATATAGCAAATATAATTCTATTAAATCACAAAAAATCCTTTTTCAATAGTCCCTGTTTCAGTTTTACCATATATTTTAACCCGGTTATATTATTTACATTAAAAAAACAGGCATTGACCTGTTTTTTTAACTCTTTTCAGATTTACTTTCGTTGACTTGAGCGATAGCCGATTTGAGAACTTCTATTTTAACATTCTCGGCAATCTTAAGGATTACCGTAGTGTCTTTCACCTTTACGACTGTTCCCAGGATACCGGCATAAGTTGTAACATTTACATTAGGTTCCAGGCTGTTGATAGTCGCCTGAGCCTGTTTTTGTCTCTGCTGCTGTGGACGGATAATCAAGAAATAAAAAATCCCTACCAAAACTACCAGATAAATAATAGTCCCGTATTGTCCCACCTTCATTCCCTCCTTTACTATCGTTAAATTAGAGTTCCCTCAAACCTGAACACTATTACTCATACCCGTATTTGGCAAAAAACTCAGCCCTGAATTCGGGTAAATAATCTTCAGCCACAGCCTGGCGCACCTTTTTCAACAGGGTCTGCAGAAACTGAAGGTTATGAATAGTAGTAAGGCGCAAACCCAGGATTTCCTCAGCCTTGAACAGGTGTCTGATATAAGCCCTGGAGTAATTCCGGCAGGTGTAGCATGAGCATTCTTCATCCAGCGGCCGCAAATCGCGGGTGTTACCGGCATTTTTAATCACGACCCGGCCCCTTGATGTCATAACCGTACCGTTCCTGGCAATCCGGGTAGGCAGGACACAGTCAAACATATCGATACCCCTCATGATACCTTCCACCAGACAATCCGGTGAACCCACCCCCATGAGGTAGCGTGGTTTATCTGTCGGCAGCAGGGGCGCCGTATACTCGAGGACTTCATACATCAATGGTTTGGGTTCACCGACACTCAGGCCGCCTATTCCATAGCCCGGAAACCCTATCTCAACAAGTTCTCTGGCGCTTCTCTCCCTAAGGTCATTATATACCCCGCCCTGCACTATTCCAAACAAGGCCTGGTCCTCTCTCTGATGAGTCTCCTTACATCTGGCTGCCCATCTGGTAGTCCTGGCCAGAGCAGCTTCCGCATACTCCCACGTACATGGGTAGGGGGCACACTCGTCAAAGGCCATTATTATGTCAGCTCCCAGAGCCATTTGTACTTCTGTCGCCCTCTCCGGGCTCATGAAATGAGTCGCCCCGTCAAGGTGGGACTTGAAGGTCACCCCGTCTTCACTGACCTTGCGCAGAGGTCCCAGGCTGAACACCTGAAATCCCCCGCTATCGGTAAGGATAGGGCGGTCCCAGTGCATAAACCGGTGCAGCCCACCGGCTTCCCTGATTAAATCGGCTCCCGGCCTAAGGAAAAGGTGGTAGGTATTGCTCAATATAATTTGGGTATCCATATCTTTAAGCTCTTCAGGCGTCATCGCTTTAACCGTGGCCTGGGTCCCCACCGGCATAAAGACCGGTGTTTCCACAACCCCATGAGGGGTATGCAGTTTGCCCAGGCGGGCCTTAGTGCGTTTACATTCCTTAATAAGCTCAAACTTTATTGCCAAAGGCTCTCCTCCCGCATAAGCAAGCTTCTATTTGTCCATTATAGCAAAATTATACAGGGAAGGCAAGAATGGGGCTATACAATCAACATTGCATCTCCGAAGCTGAAAAAACGATATCGTTCATCGATTGCCTGGCGGTAGGCCTCCAGTACGTTTTCCCGCCCGGCGAATGCCGACACGAGCATGAGCAGTGTCGATTTGGGAAGATGAAAATTCGTTATTAAAATATCCACCGCCTTAAAGGTATAACCGGGGTAAATGAAAATATCTGTCCAACCTGCGCCGGCCTTAACATACCCGTTTTTGTCCCCCACTGTTTCCAGCGTCCGGGTGGAAGTCGTGCCCACAGCTGCTACGCGGCCCCCGGCCTTCCTGGTCCGGTTGATTGCTTCCGCGGCCTGTGGGCTAATTTCATAGTACTCGGAATGCATTTCATGTTCCCTTATATCCTCGGATTTTACCGGCCTGAAAGTCCCCAGCCCGACATGGAGCACAACATCAACTACTTGTATCCCCATAGCTTTTATGTTATTTATCAGTCCGGGAGTAAAGTGGAGTCCAGCTGTCGGGGCCGCCGCAGAGCCCGGTGTTTTGGCATAAACAGTCTGATACCTTTCCCTGTCCTGGAGTTCTTTTTTAATATAAGGCGGGAGAGGCATTTGGCCAAGCCGGTCAAGAATGTCCTCAAACAGTCCGTCATACTTAAACTTCAGGACTCTTCCACCCGCTTCTGTAATATCAGCAACTTCGGCAGTTAAGAAGCCCTCCCCGAACACAATCACTGCTCCCGGGCGGACCCTTCTCCCTGGCTTAACCAGCGCTTCCCAGGTGTTTAGGTCATTCCTCTTTAATAGGACGACCTCAATCCTGGCCCCGGTATTTTCCTTGGCCCCAATCAGTCTGGCCGGAATTACCCTCGTATTATTTATGACCAACACATCACCGGGGGAGAAATATTCAACACAGGCTGAAAACCGCCTGTGTTCGATCAACCCGGTTTCCCTATGCAAAACCAGGAGCCTGGATCTGTCCCTGAACTCTATAGGCTCCTGGGCAATCAGTTCTTCCGGAAGTATATAGTCAAAATCCTTTAATCTCATTTCCAAATCTACCCGAATCCCTTTCTTAAAAGATACCACAGAGGACACAGAGAAACCGTGATTCACTAGAAACAAGAGAGCACAGAGAGTAATCAATTACTACTTACTCACTAGTTCAATTCAGTAACTCTGTGTCTTGAGAAATCATTAAATTTAAAAACATATTTACTATTCGGAAATACTCACCCTCGGTTTTCTTACTTACACAGATGTAACTTCAGCAACTAATCTAAGTCTTCCAGGTTACTTCACAGCTTTTTAAAACCGCGGAGTTCGCGGAGATAACGGAGCACGCGGAGAAATTTCAAAGCAGTGTTTACAAAGTTTTTTTTATAAGATTTAACCTGGATTCCCGCCAACTCATAACGAGGTCGGCGGTGTAACATTCAAGCCTTTATAGATATCCTTTTGTTTTTCAAGAAGCTCGCCGGTACGCA
>PGZN01000071.1 GCA_002840165.1 Firmicutes bacterium HGW-Firmicutes-8 | reverse complement strand
TTTTGTCGGAACGGCAGGCGCCATAATACCCGTTATCAATCAGAGCCTGGGGTTCCGGTAATAAAATGGGGACGCTAGAACTGGCGGAGCCGCCCAGCGACACGGACGTCGCTTGGGCGGGTGAAACCCAAGGCTCCGCCAGTCTCTGAGGTTAGTGGCGCATAATGAGAACAAGAGAAAGCCGTTGCCAACTGCCATCCCCTCGACCCGCGATTATTTGCCAACAAGCCCTGCTTAGAATGCCGCCTGCAGGAACACACCAGCCCCTCCGGTCATGCCAAAATAAAAGAGGGCGCCTCTTTTGAGACACCCTACTTGGCAAATACATGGTTGCCGATTACCTTCGTTACCGGCAGGGTTCTAATCCACCGGTCGGAACTGGTCTCCGGGTTATAAAAGAAAAGCGCGCCTCCTGTCGGGTCATCCCCTTTTAGGGCCCGTTCGGCCGCATAAAATGAGACGCTGTCCGGTTCGAGATTGATTTGACCGTCCTGGACAGGTGTGAACTGGTAAACACCATCGTTTTTCTGAAATATAATTCCCCTGACACTCCCCGGGAAACCACCGCTGGATAACCTGTTCATTATTACCGCGCCTACTGCAATCTGTCCTTTCAGGGATTCACCCCTCGCTTCGGCATGGATCAGTTTGGCCAATAACCGAATATCTTCCTTGTTCAAGGAAGGCCCGCCTCCGAATACCGGTTTAATATTATCGGTTTTTCGGGGTAAACTACTGTTAGGTATCAAGAGTTTCATCCCAGGGTGAATTAACGCGCCTGATAAACCGCTGGCAGTTTTGATACCTGTTACTGTAACACCATAGCTGCGGGATATCCCGTAAATAGTTTCCCCGTACTTTACAGTATGGATACTATATCCCCCGGCCGGTACACTCAGCTTCCATCCGGGAATGATGGTAGCTGATGCCAAGCTGTTGCTTTTCATTATGGACCGATAATTTAAACCAAATTTCTTCCCAATTCCATATAAGGTATCACCGGGTTTTACTGTATAGTATACTTCCTCGCCGGCATAGGCGGCAAAGCAGAAGCATAGCAGCATGACAACCATGATTATGCCAGTTAAAGCACTTTTTCTCAATTTTTTTAACCTCCTTCCCGGATTATACCCAGCATTATTATGGACGATACAGGTAATTTTTAAACAAATATGTAAAAAAAGGGCCAGGGGTTTCCCCATTTTGTCGGAACGGCGGGCACCATAATACCCAGCATCAATCAGAGCCCGGGGTTCCGGTAATAAAATGGGGACCTCTCAGTCTTCCACCGACTCCCTATTCCGGGATGGCTGGCAACAAGCCAGTCAGGTTAGCCTTCCAGAAAACACCATTTCTCCTGTGCCAGAAATTAAAGGGGCGCCTCTCTTGAGGCAATTTAATAAAAAAGACAATAAAAGGACTCAGGCTATCCGTGAGCCTGAGCTGTAGTTTACAAGGAATCTTGAGTTTCCTGCTGCTACCGTGGCCGAAATGTCAATCTGGAACTGATTCGATTGGCTTTAGCAATTCAAGTTCTGCTATCACGGAGAGGTGGTCTGACGCGTCACTAAATGGACTGCTCAGATCCAAACAGGTAATCTGGGGGGAAATGAGAATGTAATCAATCCGGTCAGTTGGATTATCATACGGATAGGTAGGTGTTGACCCAAAGAGTTCTCCGGTGTCTGTAAGGAATTCATTCAACGGGGCCAACTGGTCTGTCCCGCAATTAAAGTCACCCATTAAAATCACCGGGTGTTTTTCCGCTTTTACAATCTGCCTCAATTCGGCTATCTGTAAAGCCCGCTCACTTCGATCCAGGCCCAGATGGGTACAGAGTACCGTCAATCCACCGGTAGGAACGTGGAGTCCCGTCCTTAAGCAGCATCGGCGCTCCCGGTTACCGGGCAGTGGAATATTCTTCGACTCAATAATTGGGTAACGAGACAAAATGACATTCCCAAAAAACTTAAAAGGTCCTAACTTTAAAGCAGGGCCATAACAAAACATCATGTTTCTTGCTCCGGCCAGTATTTTGGGCTGGTTGGCAAAACGTGTCCGCGGGCTGTAGGTTTCAATTTCGTTTAGCCCAATGATGGAGGGCTTTTCCTTTTTTATTAAGTCCACTATCCGGGCTAGACTGTTTTTCTTATGCATGTCTATACATGAATGGACATTGTAAGTCATAACCTTCATACACAGCGCTCCAATCTATGGATATCGCCATATTATATGAATTTTAACCGAGTTTTATGATTAATCATATGAGTTTGTGGTTTCTTGTTCACTCTTCACTCACCACTCAAGATGAATCGCTGAATCACCTCAATCACTCCCCGATAGGAAGGTTTGGTGCACACAAAATCCGCTCTTTCCTTCAGCTTGTCAGGCGCATTGGCAACAGCGGCGCCGATCCCGGCCGCTTTAAACATCTCCAGGTCGTTCCACCCATCTCCGACTGCAATTACCTCTTCCGGTCTAACCCCAATGCTCCGGCATAAATTTAGCAGGGCTGCCCCTTTGGAAACACCCGGGTTATTAATGTCAACAAAAAAAGGTTTGGAGTTGGCTATATAAATCCTGTCCCCAAAATTCTCCCGTAAGATAGCGGTCAGTCGGCTGATTTCTTCCTCCCGGTCGCGAATTACAACCATGGTAGGGTCTTCAGTAACAGCATCCTCTAACGGAATTTTTCTCGTAAATTGGATTCGCAGGGCTTCCGAGTATTTGCGGGAAGCCTCTTCCGAAGCGTCAGTATAAAATGTATCCCTGATGTTCACAAATCTTTGTGCTGTTCCCCCGGCTGTAAGCTTTAAAGCCTCCAGAGCCAGGTCCCTGGCCAGGGGAAGGGCATATATAAGCTCCCCTGTCCGGGGGTCTCGGACTACGGCCCCGTTGGAAGCAATCACCGGCAGAGAGACTTTCAGGTCTTTTACAAAAGGCAGAGCTGAGGGATATAGCCGCCCGGTAGCCACCGCCAGTTCCACCCCTCTGCATCTGCTTTTATCTATACAGTCCAGCAGTTCAGGCATAACCGTATATGTATCATCAAGCAGGGTCCCGTCAAGGTCTGCCGCAATCAGTTTAAATTTTCGCATCACTGACTCCTTCAGTGGCCAGTGGCCAGTGGCCAGTTATTATTTTTACCATATAAATTTCTATGCCGCTTCGGGTTTAACATTCTTCAATTTATTCATTAGAATATTACATTTCCCAAATAGGAGGGGAGAGCAAGGGTTAGCAAGACTCTCTGCGCCCTCTTATTACCAGTGAATCTAACTATCTCCTTGTTCTCTGCGGTTTTTTTAAAATTGATTGCAGCTTTGCTGTGCTAGGCCCTTAGACCATTGAGTAGTGCCCCTTAGTCTTTGTGGTAAAAGTTGTTTTTGTTTTTCCCTCCGCGGTCTCCGCATCCTCTGCGGTCTCCGCGGTTTAAACTTTTGACTCTCTCTGTCACCTGTCACCTCTTATGCCATTTTCAACAACGCATTCAGCACCGCTACAGCTATGGTGCTGCCGCCCCGCGTACCCGTAATAGTTACATAAGGAACAGGGGTCTCTACGAGCATTTCTTTGGATTCCTTGGCTCCCACAAAACCCACCGGCGTACCTACTACCAGAGCAGGATTAAAATCGCCTCTCCTGACCATGGCACAAAGCTCAAACAGGGCAGTAGGCGCGTTACCTATAGCAATAATCCCCCCATTGAGCCTGGGGGCGGCCTTTTTTATTGCCATCATGGCCCTGGTTTGGCCTGTCCTTTTGGATTCGGCAACCACATCCGGGTCTTTGATCATACAGATTGTCTCTATTGCGAACTCAGCCAGCTTAACCGGACTTATCCCGGATTCCAGCATCCGCACATCGGTGAAAATCGGTCGGCCGGCCCGTAGTGCCGCCAGGCCTGATTCCACAGCCTGGGGGTGAATTTTTATCAGTCCGGCAATATTCACATCACCGGTAGTGTGGACAATCCGTCTGATAATCTGCCGCTCCCCTTCGGGAAGCTTTTTTAACATAGGCAGGCTGTCCTCTATAATAACCATGCTGGTATCTTCAATTTCCTGGGGGTTTTTAATAAAATCCACGGTTAGGAAACCTCCTTGATTCTGTCCAGGACAATGTCCACTATCCTGTTGTCAGCGCCCAGGTTGTTGGCCAGGATGATTTCCACTCCTGGGTTCTTGGCTTTTTCTTCAGCGAGAACTGCTGGAATATCTTCCTGCATATGAATGCCATTGTACAGGAATAAAGGAGTAATAATAACCCTGGCAGCCCCGGATTTAATAGCAGAATGAAGGGCTTCCGGCAGGTCCGGTTTATTAAACTGGAGGGAAGCTACTTCAACGATTTCACAACCTGACGCCGTCCTAACCATTTCACCATATCTCCGCAAAGTTTCCAGGGCCTGGGGAGCCTTACTCCCATGGCCTAACACGATAACTGCCGTTTTCATAACATCTCTCCCCTTATTATTTTAATAATCCCTTTCTTTAAAAGAAAACACAGAGTGCACAGAGATACTGTGATTCACTGAAAAGAAGAGGGCACAGAGAGTAATCAGTAATATCTACTCTCCGGTTCAATTGGTTACTCTGCACCTTGAGAAATTATTAAATATAAAAACATACTTGCATCCCAGACGTCCCAAATCCCGCTTTCTTACTTACTTATTTTTATTTCCTCGAACTATGTTTCTTATTGATCCTGTTATCCTGTCCGATATCATTTTTTCTTCTTTAATAATAGATAAAGCAGACAGGATAACAGGATAATCTGGTCTAATTAAAAGAAATTCTAAAACCGCGGAGTTCGCGGAGATAACGGAGCACGCGGAGAAAAAAAGAAAACTCATGGTTTCAAAACACTGTTTACAACGTTGCCGATTTCTCTCTGTGTCCTCTTATTTTCAATGAATCCGGTCTTCTCCGTGTCCTCTGTGTCTTCTTTTTATCACTTATACCTACTACCTGACACCCGCAAAATTTCCCTCAGCTTGACGGAAGATTTCCTGTATGTCAGCCGTGGTAGGAATGCCTTGATAATCCGGCCTGGCAATAATTACGGCAGGTATCCCCAGGGATGCAGCGGCGGCAAGTTTGGTATCAGTCCCGCCAATCTCTCCGCTGTCCTTGGTAACAAGAACCCCCGCTTTATATTCCCTGAACATGGTCAGGTTCATTTCCAGGCTGAAAGGCCCCTGAACAGCAATAATGTCATTTGAAGGTATACCAAGAGACTGGCACTGTTCCATCACTTTTACATCAGGCAGGACTCTGGCTACTATCCTTTTATTTACGCGCCGACCGGCCTCGATAAAAGGCTTTAGGTTTTTACTGCCAACCGTTAGAAAGATTGTGTCTCCTAAGCTTACCGCCAATTCGGCCGCTTCGTCATAGGTTTCGGCTCTATAGACTGTACTGGTACCGGTTTCAGTCAGAGCGGGCGGCCTCTCGTACCTGATAAAAGGGATACCCTTATTTCCCGCTGATTTAAAAGCTATCCCGGTAATTACCCTGGCATATGGGTGGGTAGCATCAATAATCAGCCTGATATTCCGGTCATCTATAATCTGTTCCAATTTACAGGTGTCAAGTTCTAAAACCAGAACCTCTACCGAAACATCAGGGGGAATCATCTCAGCCCCATATCCGCTGACAACAGTAACCAGCACCCCGAACCCCCGAGCGGCAAGGCTGGAAGCAATCTCCCGCCCTTCCCGGGTTCCTCCCAAAATCAGAATCATAAGTTATATCCCCTTGGAGTAATCATAAACCTTCCTGAGCGGTAAGTCTCTTTATTGCCTATCAGCACAATAGTAAACATATCTATCTCGTTTTCCAGAAAATGCTCCAGGTCGGTATGAATTACCTTTTCATTGCCTCTCTTGGCATTTCGCACGATCCCCACCGGGGTCTTCAGGGGTTTGTGTCTGAGGAAGACCTCTCTGGCCCTTTTTATCTGTTCGGTCCTCTTTTTGCTCACCGGGTTGTACAAGACAATTACAAAATCAGCTGCCGCTGCAGCTTCCAGTCGTTTCTCGATGACCTCCCAGGGTGTTAACAGGTCACTTAAGCTGACTACCGCAAAATCGTGCATCAGGGCTGCCCCAAGTGAAGCCGCGGCTGCGTTCGCCGAACTGATGCCAGGAACAATTTCGACATCTATCTGGTCACCAACATCCTGTTTTTCCAACAGTTCCAGCGTAACTCCGGCCATCCCGTAAATTCCGGGGTCACCACTGCTGACTACTGCAACATACTGACCGGCTGCTGCTCTTTCGATCGCCAGGAGGCTTCGTTCCACTTCCCGCGTCATCCCTGAAGAGATGACCTCTTTACCTTTAATGAGGTCCCCCAGAAGTTCGATATAAGTCTTGTAGCCTATAATTACATCTGCTTCTTTAATTACCTGATGGGCCCGCCAACTCATCTGGTCCGGGTCTCCCGGGCCTATACCGACTACAGCGAGCTTCCCTCGGCTATCGCTATCGTTACTTTTCCGTACTTCATCTTGGGCATTACCAGCCCGGATTTTTCCCCTGCGCCCAGTATTGCTGCAGACTCGCATACCCCACCAACTCCTATCTTTTCATTAACCATTTGAGAAAACCCCAGTTCATTTCCACGAGTCGTCTGGACAGCTAAAATCGCCTTCTTGGTAAAAAACTCAACTGGAAAATTAAAATCCCCGGCTGCTTCTAAAAGTCCCGCTTCATTACTTTTAATATCAATACTGGCCAGGCTTTGAACGGAGCTTACAGCCCGTCCTGACTGCTCAAGAGCGTCTCTGATGGCATCTTTTACTTCCTGCCCGGTTACCCCTCTCCGGCAGCCGACACCAATACAGAGGTTTTTCGGTCGCAGGAAAAGCGTCCCAGGTGGAAAACTCCTGGCTGTCCGGTTAGTCACAAGGACAACCCGGCCTTTCTCCTTGCGGGCAGATGAATATCCGGCAAAGTCTTTCAGTTTGATATTCTCCGTCTGTACTATATCAAGCGGGGTTTCACTATATATGACAATTTCACTGCCGTTAACAATGGCGGCATTGACCTTTTTCACCAACTCAAACGGTTCTATCACCAGGTTGTGCTCCTTAGCCAGCATCTCTATAGCTGGAAGCCCGCGGACATCGGTGGCAGTCGTTATAACCGGGTTCGCCCCTAAACCGCCGGCAATTTGAACAGTCAGGGCATTTGCCCCACCCCAGTGGCCGGATAAGACACTGATTACATTTCGTCCGGCCTCATCTATCACTACTACAGCCGGGTCAGTGGTCTTATCCTTAAGATAGGGTGCGATAAGGCGGACAACAATTCCCAAGGCCATGACACAGACTATCCCGTCATATTCACCGAAAATCCCCCCTAAGACTTCCCGCAGGGGCTTTCGATATAACCGCCTCTGTCCATCGATCTGCAGTAAAGAAAACTTCCCCGGTAAATACAGAACTGTTTCATGGTCCCCACTTTCGGACAGCATTAAGGCTGTCCTCTCAGCCATCTCTACTCCCTGCTTAGTCACAGCTGCAACAGCAATTTTCAACTCTTACCCTCCCGGTAACCGTGGGAAAACCCAGGGTCGTACAGTTTTGATTTTTCATACCGGCCGCTAAAGACATCACCGACAATTATCAGCGCTGTCTTTGAAATACCGGCTTCCACCACTCTGTCGGCAATGTTTGCCAAGGTCCCCCGGACAATTTTTTCGTCAGGCCAGGAAGCCCGTTGGACAACGGCTGCCGGGGTTTCTTCCCGATAACCTTGGCGTAGTTCCGCAACCACTTCGGCTATGGCATGGACACTTAAAAAAACACATATCGTTGAGCCGTGTTTGGCTAGTTCGGCCAGTTTCTCTTTGGCCGGGACGGGTGTGCGTCCTTCCATCCTCGTCAAAATCACGGTCTGGGTAACCCCGGGAAGAGTGTACTCCTGCCGGAGGGCAGCTGCCGCAGCTAAAAAAGAGCTGACCCCGGGAATAACTTCAAAGGTAATCCCCAGTGCAGCCAAGGCATCCATCTGCTCCTGGATGGCCCCATAAATAGCCGGGTCTCCGGTATGGACACGGGCAACAATTTTGCCTTCTCCGGCCCCTCTCCTGATGACCTGCAGGACCTCATCCAAGTCCATCGAGGCGCTGTCAAAAA
Organism: Firmicutes bacterium HGW-Firmicutes-8; assembly: GCA_002840165.1. Lineage (GTDB taxonomy): Bacteria > Bacillota > Thermincolia > Thermincolales > UBA2595 > GW-Firmicutes-8. The sequence continues at coordinate 1,488 of PGZN01000071.1, read as the reverse complement.
TCTCTGCGTCTTTCTTGGCATACTGTAAAATCTCGGGGTTGACGAGAGAACCGGCGTAAATAATTATGTCTGCTTTCTCAATCACCTTAACCCCTTTGAGGGTAATAAGCTCCGGGTCCCCAGGCCCGGCTCCGATAAAATATACCTGTATCACAGGCTCTTCCACCCCGCTTTTCTAACAACCATTACTGACATATAGTCTTTCTCAGCGCCGGCCAGCCCGGCAATATCTGTACTGTAGAACTGGTCTTCATAACCGCACCTGCTTACAAAAACCGCCTTATCAAGTAAATTCATGTCTCTGAGCAGACCGGCTACTTCATCATATATCCGGTTCACCTTCATTAAGACCACATTATCGTAGTTCTGCAGGGCCTCCTTAATCGCGTCCAGGCCGTAAGCGGCAGGTATAACAGCCAGCCTCTCATCACCTTCGGCAAGGGGTTCATTAATAAAAGATGAACAGGCGGCAAAAGCCGTAATCCCGGGCACTGTCTCAATCTCTATGTCCCGGTAATTCCTTTTAACCCGCTCCAAAACATAGGCATAAGTACTGTAAAACATCGGATCACCGATTGTTATAAAGGCCAGTGACCGGCCTTGTCTGGCTATAGCGGCCATTTTTTCGGTGGCCTCGTCCCAATGGTGTTTGAGAACCTCCCGGTCATGGTTCATCGGAAACAGTAGTTCCAGAACCTCAAACTCCCGCCCAAAGGCCCTGTGAACCACTGATAGGGCCAAGCTTTCTTTTTCGGTTTTGGACTTGGGCACACAAACCACATCAACTTCTTTTAAAATCCGGTAAGCCTTAAATGTCAGCAGCTCCGGGTCACCCGGCCCAACTCCTACACCATATATTTTGCCAGCCATATACTTCCCCTTCCAGTTAGAAAGTTTAAAAGAAACCACAGGACCTAGCGCAGCAAAGCTGCAATCAAACATTTGAAAAAAGCCGCGGATGACGCTGATTAACGCGGATAAATTATGGGATTCATGTTTTACGCGGATAATTAATTAAATACATTACAATTATTTTTACTTTTTCTTTGTACTGGATGATGAAACCCGATCCAACTATAAGCTCCACTTTTGTTGGGTAGAAAAAGTATACCTGTATAAACTGGCTGTTTTTGTTTTATAAATATTTGTTTTTGTTTTTTATCCGCGGTTTTTTAAATCCGCGTTCATCCGCGTGATCCGCGGCTTTTTTATCTATGTCAGTGAATCCTGCTTTAACTACAAATTGCACTCTGATGAATAGAAAGACAAACCTATATGAGCTATGACTGGTTTTTATTTTTATATAAATATTTCTTTTAGTAATTGCCATAATAGGGAAGTAAGCTTCAGTATGGGTTGCCGATTTCTCTCTGTGTCCTCTATCTCAGCCTCTGTACTACTACTTCGTGAAAGTTTGTTTTTTAAACTAAGTTTTTATCATGTGAATTTCCATACCTCCTCGGGGTTAACATCAGGGTATGAAATACG
>PGZN01000001.1 GCA_002840165.1 Firmicutes bacterium HGW-Firmicutes-8 | reverse complement strand
AGATTGGAAGCAAGTAAAGAATGGCAACAAATCCAGTAATTTCAATGGTTCAAGCCTTTTTTATCACCGCCTCGTTATGTTTAGGCGGGAATCCAGGGTTTAATCTTTGAGACAGCCGCAAACCTGATAACCATAGTTGACCAGGAAGGAGTTATTGTGGACTGCAATTCCACGAGCTGTGATGTTCTCAGCTACAGGAAGGACGAGATGGTCGGCCAGCCGATAGGAAAAATAATGCATCCGGATTACAGGGGAAAAGGCAAAAAACTGATCCTTGAGACGCTGGCCAAAGGGTTTATCTATAACCGGGAGTATAAGATGGTCAGAAAAGACAAAGAGATAATCGATGTTAGAATAAACTCATCCAAGATAAATTGGAAACGAGGAAAACACCTATATATCGTATATATCATTGAAGATATTACAGACCGCAAGCGGGCTGAGGAACAGCTGGCGCAAAGTTTCTGCAAACTGGAGGCGGCAATGGAGGCAACCATCCATATCATTGACAGGATGGTTGAAGCCAGGGACCCATATACAGCCGGGCATCAAAGAAGGGTAGCCATACTGGCCTGTGCCATAGCTCGGGAGATGAGGCTTCCCGTGGACCAGATCAGAGGGCTTCATGTGGCTTCGGTTATACATGATATCGGGAAGATCCAGGTGCCGGCGGAAATTCTCAGTAAACCCGGGCGGATTAGCGACGACGAGTTTAGTATAATAAAGAGTCATGCCAAGGTTGGTTATGATATACTGAAATCGACAGAATTTCCCTGGCCGGTAGCTCAGATAGTGTTCCAGCATCATGAAAGGATAAATGGTTCCGGATATCCTGACGGCTTGCTGGGAAAGGATATTCTCCAGGAGGCCAAAATCTTGGGTGTGGCAGATGTTTTTGAGGCTATGACGTCACACCGGCCGTATCGTCCTGCCCTCGGAGTAGATAAGGCACTCTATGAGATAGCACAAAACAGAGAAATCCTATATGATCCAAAGGTGGTAGACATTTGTATAAAACTGTTCAATAAAAAGGGCTTTAATTTCGAAGAAAAAAATTCCTACAGACAAACAATTTACAGCATAAAAAGATAAAAGCCCGGGCTGTGGCTTTGAAGGCTTCAGGGAACTACCCCTGAAGCCTTAAGATTTCTCTTCGCATCCTCCATCTTTTCTCCGCGCCCTCTGTGTCTTCTTTTTTCACTGAAACCCAACTTTTTTAACTGTCAACTGACAACTGTCAACTGTCATCTGCCCAAAAACCTCCAGTATAGCCCCCAATTTTTCCGGAGACTCTATTTACTGCTTGACAAAATATAAAATCCCAGGTGAAAGGATGATGACATCATGAGGACGAGTGATGCACTATGGGAAGTATTTAAAGCCACCGGACATTTCGGTGCTTATTTGCTTTATAAGGACTATACCGACTGGGAACAGAGCGACCGGGAGCAGAGCAGTGATGCCTGCTGCGGGTATCTGGAGAGTTAGGTTGAATAAAGGGTTTGGCGGCAGGATGGAGAATCTATTTCTTTTAAGAAGAAATTTTTAATACATTTGGGAGACAACCGGTTATGAGAGACTATAAAACCGAAGGAATAATCATTAGGGTCCGGGATTACAATGAAGCAGACCGGATTATCACCCTGTTTACTGCGGATTACGGGAAGGTCCAGGCAATCGCCAGGGGCTGCCGTAAGCCCAAGAGCCGTAAAAGGGGTATCATCCAGCTGTTTACCTATGGGGAGTTTGCCCTTTACCGGGGGCGGAACCTTGATACAATTACCCAGTGTGAGGGGAAGGAAGCCTTCAGCGGTTTACGGGAGGACCTTGACAGGATGGCTTTTGGGGCCTATCTGGTCGAGCTGGTAGACGGTTTTGCCACATCCGGGGAGCCTCATGGGGACTTGTTTTACCTGACCCTGGTCTGCCTGCATTTACTGACTGTAGAAGACCCCGAACTGGTGACAAGGGCCTTTGAAATTAGGATTATGGACCTCATGGGCTATCGGCCTCATCTGGAAAGCTGTGTCCACTGCGGGCGTCCCATAGGCGGGCCCAGGGTGGCCTTTAGTTCCCGGATGGGGGGCAGCCTGTGTGAGATTTGTGCCGGTCATCATCCGGACTGTCAGGTCTGTTCCCTTGGTTCACTGAATATGCTTAAACAGCTGGCCTCATGGGATATCAAGAGGTTGGGTGTCCTGAAACTGACCGGTGAAACGAAAAGGGAAATCGGAGAAATAATGAAGACATATATCAGCTGCAGGCTTGACAAAGAAATAAAATCGGCGGAATTTCTGCATTCTTTGGCAGGGACGCAGAATATCTGTTAATTTCGGAAATACTACTTATGGAAGCATTTTTAAAGGGGGTACATTTATGCATAATGACCTGGAAAAAATAGACATTCTCAGGAACCGCATGGGGATTTCATATCGCGAGGCTACAGAAGCCCTGGAAGAGGCAGATGGGGACCTGGTAAGGGCGCTGATTATGGTTGAAGAGAACAAGGACCATCGTTGGGGTGATGAGCCGAACGACAAATGCCGGCGCTGGGGTAATGAGCTTAAGGACAAAGGCAGTGAAGTGGTCGACCAGATTAAAACATATATAGAAAAAGGCAACCGGACCAAGGTCAAGCTGAAGCGGGAAGATAAGACTATCGTCGAGTTCCCGGCTACAGTAGGGGCCGTAGGAATCCTGGCTGCCTTAGCCAGTCCCGGGCTGGCGGTAGTGGCCGGGGTCGGCGCAATAGCAGCAATTGCCAAAAACGTATCTGTGGAAATAGAAAAAGCTGATGGCGAAACCAAGGTTATTTCCCTCGACCGGCATAGAAAGGAATAGGCTTCCGGAATGTTGACTTTTGGGGGCAATTTTGGTAAAGTATTAAATAACTGCAAACATAGGCTGTGATGGAGACATTAAACCTGATTCTGGTTGACAGAGAGCCGGTGGTAGGTGTAAACCGGCACCAAGGCGGGTGGAGGCACTCCGGAGCCTGTATGGATAAAGAGGGCCGGGAAGGACCGGCCAATCAGGGTGGAACCGCGGGAGACAACCTCTCGTCCCTGGCCTTGCGCCTGGGATGAGGGGTTTTTTAGTTGCTAGTTGTTAGTTCCTAGTTGCTAGTATTCGGTGATTCATTTTCATTAATGGGGCCTTAGTAAACTAGCAACTAGCAACTAGCAACTAGCAACTACTAAAGGAGGTAACACGAGTGAATTTCCAGGAAATTATTATGACACTGGACAAGTTCTGGGCTGACCGGGGATGTATTATCCAACAGCCCTATGACATTGAAAAGGGGGCAGGGACGATGAACCCGGCCACATTTCTCCGGGCTTTGGGACCGGAACCGTGGAACGTGGCGTATGTAGAGCCATCACGGCGTCCTACTGACGGCCGTTACGGGGAGAACCCCAACAGGCTGCAGCATTACTATCAGTATCAGGTTATCCTCAAACCGAACCCCGATGACGTACTTGATGTCTATCTGGAGAGTCTTAGGGCTATAGGAATTGACCCAGACCAGCACGACATCAGGTTTGTCGAAGACAACTGGGAGTCACCCACTCTGGGGGCTTGGGGATTGGGCTGGGAAGTCTGGCTGGACGGCATGGAAATAACCCAGTTCACTTACTTCCAGCAGTGTGGGGGTATTGACTGTAAACCGGTATGCGCGGAGATTACATACGGTCTGGAACGCCTGGCCATGTTCATTCAGAAGAGAGACAGTGTTTTTGATATTATCTGGGTCAGGGATATAACTTATGGTGATGTCCATCACCAGGGAGAAGTTGAACATTCCCATTATAATTTTGAAATAGCCGATACGGACATGCTGTTAACGATGTTTAACCTGTTTGAAAAAGAGGCCCTCAGGGTAATCGAAAAGGGATTAGTCCTCCCGGCCTATGACTATGTCCTGAAATGCTCCCACACCTTTAACCTCCTTGATGCCCGGGGCGCTATCAGTGTAACGGAACGGCAGGGTTATATCGCTCGGGTCCGCAACATGGCCAGAAGCTGTGCTCAAGCCTATACGGAACAGCGGGAACGCATGGGATATCCCCTTCTGAAAAAGGGAGGTGTCGTCAATGGCTAAGGATTTTGTTCTGGAAATTGGGACAGAGGAGATACCGGCCCGTTTTATGGGACCGGCAATAACCCAGATAAATGACCTAACCCAGGCCTGGCTCCGGGAAAACCGGCTGGACTGCGGTAGTGTAGCCGCATATGGGACACCCCGGCGGCTTGTGGTTTATATCACCGGTTTGGCTGAAAAACAGGAGGAATTCTCCGAAGAGGTCAAGGGCCCAGCTAAAAAAGCGGCTTATGATGCCTCCGGGAACCCGTCCAGGGCAGCTGAGGGCTTTGCCAGGAGTCAGGGGGTCGGCGTAAGTGACTTAATCACTAAAGAGACTCCAAACGGTGAATATGTTTTTGCTGTAAAGAAACAGTCCGGACAAGAGACATACCGGATCCTGCCTGCATTCTGCCTGGGCATTATTAATGGATTGTCATTCCCAAAACCGATGCGCTGGGGAGATAACGAAATGCGGTTTGCCCGCCCAATCAGGTGGATTCTGAGCTTATTTGGCGATGAGGTAATCTCAATTGAAGTTGAGGGATTGTCCTCCGGCCGGGTTACTTATGGCCACCGCTTCCTCTCCAAAGGGAGGATAGAGATCAGCCGGGCTTCCGAATACATCGACAAATTGAAACAAGTCTTTGTTATAGTTAATCAAAATGAAAGAAAAGAAATTATCTGGAACCAGGTTACTGCTCTGGCAGCCAAAGAAGGCGGGGAGGTCGTTCCTGATGATGAGCTGTTAGAAGAGGTAACCCAGCTTCTGGAGTACCCGACGGCATTGTGCGGGACTTTTCCCCAGGACTATCTGCGGCTCCCCAAGGAAGTCCTGATTACTCCGATGAGAGAACACCAGAGGTATTTCCCGGTCGTCGGTCCGGACGGCAAGCTGTTGGCGAAATTTATTACGTTAAGGAACGGTACGGACGAGTATCTGGACACAGTCAGGGAAGGTAATGAAAAGGTTTTACGGGCCCGCCTGGCAGACGCAGAGTTCTTTTACAAGGAAGACCTGAAGGTCCCTCTGCGGAACAATATTGAAAAGCTCGGGAAAATCATTTTCCATGAAAGCCTCGGCACCGTTTATGAAAAGGTAGAACGTGTATCTGTCCTTGGTAAGCACCTGGCTGCCGAGCTGGGAATTACCGACGAGGGAGTTTTCGCAGACATAAAAGCGGCCGCTTTCCTTAGTAAAGCTGACCTTGTCACAAATATGGTTTACGAATTCCCTGAACTGCAGGGCATCATGGGTAGGGAATATGCTTTACGCTCCGGTGAAAAAGAGGCCGTGGCTGAGGCCGTCTTTGAGCACTACCTGCCGCGTTTTTCAGGTGATATCCTGCCATCAACCCCGGTAGGACAGATTATAAGTATGGCAGATAAAATTGACACGATTGTAGGATGTTTTGCCGTCGGCATTCAGCCCACCGGGTCTCAGGACCCGTATGCCCTCAGGCGCCAGGCGCTCGGGATCTGCAATATTGCCCTGGAGGCCAAGCTTGATTTCTCTTTTGCCGGACTTGTCGATAAAGCGTACCATCAATACTCGGATAAAATTAAGGCCAAGCTTTCCGCAGACGAAACGAGGACAGAGGTTCATGAATTCTTTAAACAGCGCCTGAAAAACATCCTTGGCGACCGGGGTTTGGTTTACGATGTGGTGGACTCCGTGCTGGCTGCAGGATATGACAGGTTCACCGATACCCTGCTGAGGACTGAAGCCCTCACTAACCTGCGCAGGCAGGATATCTTCGGCCGCCTGCTGACAGCTTATAACCGGGTAGCGAACCTGGCTAAAAATGCGATTCATGACGATATTGACCCTCAGTTATTTACTGACGAAGTTGAAAGAACACTATTTAAAGAATATGTTAAAGCCAAGGACGAGATGCAGATATTCCTCATAGAGCGGCAGTATCGGCAGTTCCTGCAGAGGTTTGCCCTGCTGCAGCAGTATATTGACGATTTCTTCGCAGGGGTTATGGTTATGGTTGATGACGAACAGGTCAGAAACAACCGCCTGGCCCTGCTTAGAAATGTAGCCGACCTAACCGGCGCCGTAGCGGATTTGACAAAAATAGTAACCTAAAAATAGTGGGGAGTGGGGAGTGGGGAGTGGAGAGTGGGCAGTGGAAAGTGAAATGTGACTAGTAACAATTCCACTCACCACTCATCACTCTCCACTCTCCACTAAGTAATAACTGCTATCAATTTTTATCAAGAATCTCGGCCTAAAAAGGAGGACTATTAGAGACTAATATAGTATATTAATAGGAGCGTTTGAGCAAATAGTATAACACATTGTCTTCCAAAGGTGGTGATTGTTGTGGAACTTACCAAAAGGCAGGAAAGAATTGTCGAAATCGTAAAGCAGGAGGGTCCCATTTCTGGTAGACAAATTGCCGATAAACTGTCCCTGATCAGGGCTACCTTACGCCCAGACCTCACTTTGCTGACTATGACCGGGATTCTGGAAGCCCGGCCGCGGGTCGGGTATTTTTATTCCGGTAAGAATCAGACTAACCTTATAGCCAAAACCCTTCAGAAAATTAAAGTTGGCGATGTCAAGTCGGTGCCGGTCGTAATTGGTAAAAACGCTACTGTATATGATGCCGCAGTTACGATGTTCCTAAAAGACGTAGGCACCATTTTTGTTGTTAAAGACGGGGGTTATCTGGAAGGAGTCATCTCCAGAAAGGACCTTCTGAAAACGGCTATTGGCGGGACTGACCTCAATAAAATGCCGATAAGTGTCGTCATGACCCGCATGCCAAACCTAATCACAACTACCCCGGATGAATCTATCATTTTTGCCGCGCAGAAATTAATGACGCGGGAAGTTGACGCCCTGCCGGTGGTCAGATCTGTTACAAGTGAAACGGGTGACGAAGAATTGGAAATAGTGGGCCGGTTCACTAAAACGACCATTGCCAGGTTATTTGTTGAAATAAGTGAAGCAAAGTAAAGTAAAGCTAGGCTAGGATAAGAGGAGGTGGCAGGGATAACGACTAAGCAGGAAAAACAGCCGATAGTATTTGTCGTATCAGACTCGGTTGGCGAAACCGCAGATTTTGTTGTTAAGGCAGCTGTAAGCCAGTTCAATTCCGGCTTTGTGGATATCAGACGGGTGGCCTTTGTTAATAATCTGGCACATATTACGGAAATCGTAAACGAGGCCAAGGATACTGCGGCGATCATAGCCTATACTATCGTCCTGGAGGAACTGAGAGAAGCCTTGGTGAACGAAGCCAAAAAGCACGGTGTCCCGATTGTGGACATCCTTGGCCCGATGGTAGACGCCCTGGCTAAGGTTTCAGGCAGGTCCCCAAAGATGAAGCCAGGTCTGCTGCGCAAACTGGACAAAAATTATTTCAGCAAAGTTGAAGCAATCGAGTTTGCCGTGAAATACGATGACGGCAAGGACCCCCGGGGTGTATTGAGGGCTGATGTCGTGATCATCGGTGTTTCCCGGACTTCTAAAACCCCGCTGTGCATGTACCTTGCCCACAAAAGCATCAAAGCCGCCAATGTGCCGCTTGTTCCCGAGGTTGCTCCTCCTGAAGAAATATTCAACTTAGCGCGGAACAGGGTTGTCGGCCTCACAATCAAACCGGAGTTACTCAATGAAATCAGACAGGAACGGCTGAGGACACTCGGCCTGAAATCAGGCGCTGATTATGCGAGCCTTGAGCGCATCCTCAATGAATTAGATTACGCGGATGCGGTGATGCGTAAAGTGGGCTGTCCGGTCGTCGATGTTTCGAATAAAGCTGTTGAAGAGACAGCCAGCAAAATATTAGAGATTATTAGACATAATTTACCATAAAACACTTTTTAATCTTATAGGGGGGTAGACAATGGCAAAGAAGTATGTATACCTGTTCGAAGAAGGTAAAGCGGAGATGAAGGCGTTACTTGGGGGTAAGGGGGCCAACCTGGCTGAAATGACGAATATCGGGCTGCCTGTTCCCCAGGGCATCACTGTTACAACTGAGGCATGTAATGACTATTATGCCCAGGGCGCCAAGATGCCGGCAGGCCTCGAAGAGGAAATCAAAGAAAAGATGGCCTATCTCGAGAAAAAGACGGGGAAAAAATTCAGTGATGCCAACAACCCGCTGCTTCTCTCCATCCGTTCCGGGGCCAAGTTCTCGATGCCGGGGATGATGGATACGATCCTCAACCTTGGGCTGAATGACCAGACCGCCCAAGCTATGATTAAGGCAACCGGTAATGAGAGGTTTGTCCTGGACTGCTACCGGCGTTTTATCCAGATGTTCAGCGGGGTTGTGCTGGGCCTGGAGCACCACAAGTTTGAAAGCGTCCTGGAGGCCCAGAAAGTAAAGCGCGGTGTCAAATATGATACCGAACTTGATGCCGGCGACCTGCGGGAAGTTGTCCAGGCTTATAAAAATGTAGCGAAACGTGAAACCGGCAAGGATTTTCCCGCCGACCCGATGGAGCAGCTGCTGTTAGCCGTAGGGGCTGTTTTCGGTTCGTGGAATAACCAGCGGGCTATTGTTTACCGCCGCCTGAACCAGATTCCGGACGATCTTGGAACAGCTGTCAATATCCAGTCCATGGTGTTCGGTAATATGGGTGACGACTGCGGGACAGGTGTTGCCTTCACCCGTAACCCCTCAACCGGTGAGAAGGCCCTATATGGAGAGTACCTGATAAACGCCCAGGGTGAGGATGTGGTGGCTGGAATCAGGACACCTCAGCCTATAGCCAAACTTCAGGAAGAAATGCCAGCCATTTACCAGCAGTTTGCAGATACCTGCAATCTCCTGGAAAAACACTATCAGAATATGCAGGACATCGAGTTTACCGTAGAAAAAGGTAAACTGTACATATTACAGACCCGTCACGGGAAAAGGACCGCCCCGGCTGCTATCAAGATTGCTGTCGATATGGTCGGCGAAGGTTTGATAGACAAAAAAGAGGCTGTCCTGCGCGTAGAAGCCGGGGCCCTCGACCAATTACTGCACCGTAGAATCGACCCGGCCGCTAAATTTGATGTAATCGCCAAAGGGCTGCCAGCTTCCCCGGGGGCTGCCAGCGGCAAGGTTGTTTTTGATGCTGATGAAGCCGAAAAACTTGGCCAAAACGGCGATAAGGTACTTCTGGTACGGACAGAGACAACACCCGATGATATTCACGGGATTGTGGCCGCTCAGGGTATATTAACGAGCCGTGGGGGCATGACCAGCCATGCCGCCGTTGTAGCCCGGGGGATGGGCAAACCGTGTGTGTGCGGCTGTGAAGCAATCAAAATCGACTATAAAGCCAAGACCTTTAAAGTTAATAATCTGGTCATCAAGGAAGGGGATATCGTTTCCATTGACGGCGGCGCCGGTCAGGTAATTCTCGGCCGGGTACCGATGATTGACCCTGTATTATCAGACGAATTCCGGCAGCTTTTAAACTGGGCTGACGAAACCCGGAGCATGGCCGTCAGGGCCAATGCCGATACCCCTGAGGATGCCAAAAAAGCCCGCGAATTTGGGGCCGCAGGAATTGGCCTGTGCCGGACAGAGCATATGTTTATGGCTCAGGACAGGCTGCCTATAGTCCAGGAGATGATTTTGGCCGAATCAGTAGAAGACAGGGAAGCAGCCCTGGCCAAGCTCCTGCCGTTCCAGCAGGGGGACTTCTATGGTATTCTTAAGGCTATGGAAGGTTACCCGGTCTATATCCGCCTCCTTGACCCTCCCTTACATGAATTCCTCCCGAACCAGGAAGAGCTGCTCGTTGAGATTACCGAACTTAGGTGTACCAATGGTGATAAGAAAATCCTCAAAGAAAAAGAAGAACTTCTCCGTAAGGTTAGGCAGATGCACGAGTTTAACCCGATGCTCGGTCACCGGGGGTGCCGCCTTGCTGTAACGTGGCCCGAGATTTACGCGATGCAGGTAAGGGCTATTTACCAGGCCACTGCCCAGCTTGTTAAAGAAGGAGTGGACGCCCAGCCCGAGGTTATGATCCCACTGGTTATCCATGTCAACGAGCTGAAAATGCTGCGTGACCAGGCAGTTGATATCGCCAAGCAGGTTCAGGAAGAGCAGAAGGCCAAGTTCGATATCCATGTCGGGACGATGATTGAACTGCCCCGGGCTTGTGTGACGGCAGATGAAATAGCCTCCCAGGCAGATTTCTTCTCCTTTGGTACCAATGACCTCACCCAAACAACCCTTGGTTTCAGCCGGGACGATGCCGAAGGCAAGTTCCTGCCTGACTATATCAGCAAGAAGATCCTGTCAGACAACCCCTTTGTAGTCCTTGACCAGGAGGGTGTAGGTAAACTGGTCAAAATGGGTACCGACTTGGGCCGGCAGGCCAACCCGAAGATGAAAATCGGTATCTGCGGGGAGCATGGCGGGGAACCGTCCTCGATTACTTTCTGCCACAAAATCGGGATGGATTATGTCAGCTGTTCGCCTTATCGCGTACCAATCGCCCGGCTCGCTGCGGCTCAAGCTGCTGTAGGCGGGGAGTCCAGCGTCAGCACAAAATAAGATAAATAAAAGCAGCCCGCCGGATTGACCGGCGGGCTTTAAAAACAATATAATAAATACCGTAATATAATCCAGGAAGGGAAGGATATAATGTCACACGGTGGTGAGAAAGCAATTAAGGCAGCTTTGTTGGCCAATGGGGCTATTGCCGCCATGAAGCTGGTGGGGGCTCTGTTAAGCGGTTCTGCTTCGATGCTGGCCGAATTTAAGCATTCCCTGGCTGATGCGTCTAACGGCCTGTTTTTGCTGGCTGGGGTCAGGCAGTCCGGTAAGCCTTCTGATACCCGGTTCCAGTTCGGTTACGGGAAGGCCTCGTTTTTTTGGTCCTTTGTGGCCGCGGTAGCGATGCTGTCTACCTGAACCCGGAAGAACTGGAATATGTAAGTTTAAACCTGGGTATTATCGGGGCCAGCATCACGTTCGAATTGTTCAGCCTTTACTCCGCGCTGCAGGGCATCTGCCAGGACGGCGGCCGGCCGACCGGCGGCTTCCGGGTATTTCCCGAGGCGATGAAACTGTTATCAAAGGCCGCTCCGACGAGCAGGTTTATTTTCTTTGAAGATACCGCTGCGCTTTTGGGTTTAGTTATAGCAGGGGCCGCCCTGTTAATCTCTTCGGCCACCGGGCATACCGTTTATGACGGCATTGCTTCAATTATTATCGGGATAATGCTGCTCATTATCGGGTTTTATACCGCCAAACAAAATATGGACAGCATCACCGGAGAGGCGGCTGACCCTGAACTGGTATGTATGGTTGGGGATTTTGTAAAAACCCTGCCTGAAATAACGGATATTCACCGCATCAAAACAATGCGGGTCGGCCCCGCGGCTTACCTGTTAAACCTTATTGTGGAAGGGGACAAGGACCTCACATTGGCTGAAGTCGATGATATTAATTTCCGGGTCAAGATGGAGATTGAAAAGAAGTTTCCGGAAATCCGCTACACCCATGTTACTATGATAGAGCAGGACAGTACCGATAATTGGTCGGAATACTGCAGAAATGTTGCTGAAGCAGAAAAATAGTACAGATGCCTCTTTTGGCAGCTTGGTGTGAAAGTGTTCGCATTTTTTTCTTGCTTTAGTGTTAAATGTTTAGTATAATATGTTTTGAAGGAAGAGACCACGAAGGTCGGGAGGTTTGCAGAAGCATTCCCGTTTTGTGGTTTTTTGTTTTTGGAGGGGGAGTTTTTAGGACAAGAGCACCTTGTATCAATCTACGAAAGAGAGTTAAAATACCATATGAAGATAGCTGTTATTGACGGTCAGGGTGGAGGAATCGGTAAAGTACTAACAGAAAAGATTCGGAAACATTTTGGCGATACGGTTGAACTGCTGGTATTAGGCACCAATGCCGTGGCCACTGCCCTGATGATTAAGGCCGGGGCCGATGACGGCGCTTCCGGTGAAAATGCTATTATTTACAATGCGGCCAAAGTGGATGTGATTGTAGGTCCTCTGGGAATTGTAGTACCTTGTGCGATGTTAGGTGAAATCACCCCGCGGATTGCTGAAGCGGTGGCTTCCTCACCTGCTCCTAAACTGCTGCTGCCATTGACTAGGGGGAACCTGTCCATTGTGAGTTCGAAACCGGAACCACTGCCTCATTTGATTGTTGAACTAATCGACCAGTTAAATAGGTTGATTCAGAAAGGGGAAGAAAATAAAAATGTGTGAAGCCCATGTCTACATCAGAAAAGGTGGAAAAGACGAACTGCTGCTGGAATCGGTGGATAAAGTGGTTCCTGTTGACGGGGAACTCCATTTGGAAAACATCTTTGGGCAGCGACAGGACCGGATTAACCTTCTTAATATTGTTTTATGTTTTCCCCTTCTTTCGAATTGGCAGGGAGGATATCTGACAGTTCTCCCTGCCGGGGTCTTTTTTTACCTTGTATACCAAACGTACCAGTTTTCTAGCAGTAAGGACGAGTGCTCTCCTGTGTTTATGCTTGGGTACTTCGTCGTACTTCATTAAGCAAAATTAAAGATGAATTTAAATAAAAAATGAAAGGTTGTTATCTATGTGCAGGGAATTGACTCCGTGGGAAAAGAGTGTTGAATTTCACGGCCATACCTGCCCAGGGCTGGTTTTTGGTTATAAGGCGGCGGTTATAGCGTTAAATGAGCTGGGTATCGCCAGAGCGCAGGATGAAGAGCTGGTTGCTATTGTTGAAAATGATGCCTGTGGTGTAGATGCAGTGCAGGTAATCACCGGATGTACAATTGGCAAAGGGAACTTAATTTACAGGGATTACGGCAAGCAGGTGTATACTTTTGGCAACCGTAAAACCGGTGAGGCAGTGAGAATTGCTGTCAGACCCGGTATTATGGAGCGAAACTCTGAACACAGGGAACTGCAGGCCAAGGTGATGAAAGGTGAGGCATCTCCCGAGGAACGGGAGTTGTTCTGGCAGAAACACCATGAGATGTCCCAAAAAATAATGGATATACCGGACAAAGAATTCTGTAAAGTTGAAAAGATTAAACTGGATTTCCCCAAAAAAGCCCGCATCTTTGACAGCATAATTTGTGCTGAGTGCGGCGAAGGGGCAATGGAACCTCGCGCAAGGGTGAAAAACGGTAAAATGGTCTGCCTGGCCTGTGCCGGGGAAGAATACACTAGAGGGTGGTAACAATAAAAGAAGAGGCCAGGCATCTCCTTAGTGTAGGGTCATACTTTTCAACTGGGACAGCATTTGTTCTCCATCGGTGATGTGCTGCTGCAGGTGACTGATTCTGTTCTGGTCGTCTGTTCTTTGCAGTTCCTGAAGCTCCAATTTATGGGCATCAATGGAGCCCTGCAGGTCATTATAAAGGTTTACGGCTTCATTGAAATTAACGCCTCCCTGAGTTTTCAGCTGATCGAAACGGTGTTTTACACTGGAACAACTCATAGATAAAATCCTCCTTTAATTAGACTTGTTATTAGTTTTTCTGCTGGACAGAAAATTATACTAAATGACTAAGGCTAATGTAAAATAAGATAACTACATACAAAATTTAAAAAAAACCATGAAGGTTTGTTTCTGATAGGAAAATGACACGATTTTTATGGTTTTTTGTTTAGCGAAAAAGAAAGGATGTGGTTTGCGTGTTAAAAAGTGAATTGAAAGCAGCGATACGAGAACGGTGGGAAAAAAGTGACAGGGTCTATGACCATGTCGAAGCTCATGGGGTAAAAGACCCGGAACAAATCCAAATATGGAGAAGTATTTTAGCGCGATTGGGTACAGAACCTCTTAATGTTCTTGATGTCGGTACCGGAACGGGGTTCCTGGCTCTCCTGCTGGCTGAAATGGGGCATCGTGTAACAGGTATTGACTGGTCAGCTGCCATGCTTCAAAAAGCGAGGGCTAAGGCAGAAGAGTCCAACTATCAGGTTGATTTTATACAAGGTGATACCGAGAGCCTGCCATTTTCTGATGAGACGTTTGATGTTGTTGTAGCCCGGCATGTTCTCTGGACCTTGACAGACCCGGAGAAGACATTGCAGGAATGGGTCCGCGTGATTAAACCGGAGGGCTGGGTGCTGGCAGATATCTCTCATCGCAAGCAGGGAGAAGAAGACCATCACTATCCTGCTGAAATTGGCGGCCAATTACCGTTTAATAAGAACTTAGATCCGGCGGAAGTAGGAAACTTGTTTAGGCGTGCCGGTATGGTGGATATTCAAATTGAAGATATTTCCGCTGCCGGTAGTCATCACGGGGCTAACTACCTGATTTCAGGTCATAAACCGGGGATGTTTTAGAAATGGCGCCTCATAACATTTGGGATTGCTGGCCGGTTGTGGAAGTTCGGTTAATACTGTTAGTGACAAGGATCAGGTTTTAGTAGTAGGCAGCCGGGATAACGTACGTACCCTGGATAGTGGTTTTCCGCTGAAGGAACAGGCACACATTACTGAAAGCCTGGTGAATATTGATGAAAACTATCAAATTAAACCGGTACTTGCTTCTTCATGGAAGCAAACAGATGTCTGCACATGGGAGATGTTGCAGTGATGTATGCAGGGCAAATTATAGAGCGCGGTTCGGCGGAGAAGGTGATTTATTATCCCAAACACCCGTATACAAAAGGACTTATAGCTTCCCATCCAAGCGGCGCTATGAAGCCGATTCCGGGTTTTTCTCCTTCTTTAATTCATATCCCCAACGGATGCAGGTTTCATCCCCGTTGTAAAATATCTCATGATTTATGTATGCGGGAAGAACCGCCTCTTTATGAGGCAGCGCCAGGACACTGGGTGAGGTGTAATCGATGCTTATTGTGAAAGAATTGACAAAATACTTTTCAAAAGGAATTTGGCGTAAACAGTATATTAAAGCTGTTGACAGTGTTTCATTTTCTTTGGAGAAAGGCCGGACGTTGGGATTGGTTGGTGAAAGTGGATCAGGTAAAAGCACAGTCGGAAAGCTGATTTCCGGGTTGTTATACCCTACAGGGGGAAAAGTTTTTTTTCAAGGAGTAGACATCTTTTCACTGCCGTCAACCGGCAGGATTCAATTACGAACAAAAATACAAATAATTTTCCAGGACCCGCAGGCAGCGCTTAATCCCAGAATGTCTATTGGGAACCTTTTGACCGAGCCGTTAAAAGTTCATCGCCTGGTTCCGGGAAGATATCTGAAAGACAGGGTTGCTGACCTGCTTGCCATGGTGGGTCTGGGTCATGAATTTTATCACCGGTATCCTTTTGAACTCAGCGGCGGTCAAAACCAGCGTGTAGTCATAGCGCGTGCTCTCAGTCTTCAACCGGAACTACTGGTATTGGACGAACCCACTTCAGCGTTGGATATATCGGTTCAAGCACAAATTTTACATCTTTTACGCATCATGCAGGAGCAAATGGGGCTTACCTACTTGTTTATATCACATGACCTGGACGTGGTTCAGCAAATTTCTGACCATGTGGCAGTAATGTATAACGGAGAAATTGTCGAGCAGTTGGCAGCAAGTTCGTTATTTCATGCACGCAATTCTTATACCAGAAGCTTTGTTGATGCCCATATTCCGCTGGTAAGTACGGATAGGGTTCAACCCCAAAAAAATAAAGGCCTTAATTAATTAACAATAGAATCAATTTCATAATGCTTTTTGAAAAAACTTGATGAATCTGCCTTTACGTCATTGGTCTTTTTAAAATTGGTTTTTGTAATCTAAAATTCTGGTGTAAAAACCTCCAAATCAATCCAAGACTTGTTTATTGGGGGCATAGTAAACAATTGATTCTTAGCTGGTTCTAAGCAACTTCTTTAAATGTCTTTTGATACCGATTTACACGGTCAACCGCAAGCTTACAAAGCGTGTACGTAAGGCAAGAAATTTGGAAATCTACTTTTGCCAGGTGTCCTGTACGGTGGCGAATATTGTTCAGCTGAAAAAATTCTTTCAGATAAGCATTTACCCGTTCCACAGCAGTTCGTTGCTTGTATAAATCTTTGTAGCTATCACTACCTCTGGCGGGTACTGTATACTTCCTTAAATCTGTAGATATTTTAATCTTGAAGACCTTTTGACATTGGCCATGATTTAAAGGACACTGCTTACATTCCTTTGGCTGTGTATATTTTAATGTCTCGTACTTAGGATCAAAGCTATCGTACAGGTATGGATGACTCTGTTGACACACGGGACGGAAATATTTGTCTTTTCCTTCGACTGGTTGTTCGTTGCGTCTATTGTAGTCAATTAATGCCCTTGCCCCTAATAATTCTGCTTGTTTATAAATTGGTCCGAGGTCATAGCCAGCATCACCTAATACATGCTTAACCAATAAGTAGGGATGATGTTCTGCTAACGATTTTAACAGTGGAATTGCCATCTTACCGTCATTTATGTGAGCAGAAGAAAAAAGTGCTGTGAGAATGTGTTGGCTTTGGCAATCAACAAGTAGATGACCCTTGAATCCGTACCAGAATACATTTTTCCCCTCGGAGTTCTTTTTGACTCCCCATTCAGGATCAAGAGGGATTTCCTTATCTAATTCGTCAAAAGAATAGGGAAGTTGTTGTTCCACTTTCTTTTCAAATAAAGACCGGGCTGCTTCTAATTCTTCCTGTTCTTTTAGCCATTGTTCTCGTTCGGCTTTAGACTTACGTCCACGTTTCTTTTTGGGCAGCTCTGTCGGTAATGCTTCGCTGTTTTCTGTTTTCTTTTCGGGTTGACGATCTCTTGCTTCTATATGTGTGGCATCAATAGCAACCACAGTAGCATCGATAAAGCCTTCCTGAAAAGCTTGGGCAATTAACTGATGATGTGTACTTTGCAAGATGTTGGCTGTTTGTATCTTTTTAATCATTCGGGAATATGCAGCTTCACTGGGTATTTGATCAGCCCCTGTAAAACCACAATCGTCACGAAATTCAATGCTTCGTTTTAAACGGCGAACGAGGTCTTTAATCGTTGGAATCCTTTCGACCACGCGAATGAAGAGGGAATAGATCATAGCCATATAATTCAATGATACCGGAGCCCCGAAATGATTATTCTTTGAATTTGCATGCAAAAAAGGAGTTATATCTAAGTCTTGAAAAATTAATTCGTATCCTTCCCTTGGTGACATTTCTAATAACTGCTCCAAGGAAAACAAACGTTCTTGGCGAATAGAGTACATGAGGAGACCTTCCCTTCTCTTTGAGTTGTGTTGACTACTACTCTATTCGAGATTTTGGGGAGGTACTCCTTTTTTTAGTACTCGCAAGGCCTTGATATTCAAGGGTTTGAAATTATGAAATTGATTCAATATCAAGAAGATATTGATTCAAAGTAATTAGCCTGTATGAAAAATTATATTAACGAGGAGTGATTAAAATGAAAAATTGTATATCTAACATATCTTTTCGCGACACCACAGATTTACTTGTATACGGCCATGAGGGATGGCTGGAGTTTCCACGTACCCACGGCCATAAAGGGGAAAAGGCGGAAGTATTTCTTAAGTGGGGACATAACATGCAAACCGATGGCCTATGCCGGAAAGAGGGTTTAAAGGCGTGGGTTATCAATCCAGTTGGTGAAAAGCAAGAATTGGGTATTGAAGACGGTTCCCCTGACTATTATAAACTTTCTTTCATTCCTGAGATTGAAGGAATCTACCAGGTGGTTGCCCGACTCGAGAATTTTTATTCAATTGACATTGAAGGCAAATTCCAGCACGGCTCCAGGCATGAGTGGCCGGGAGCGGTCGAGTCGGTATTTTATACTCAGGTCTACCGTGCCATAATTCCGGTGGGGCATGAGTTGACAGGTATTATTAACCCTGTGGGAACCATTATGGAGATCGGTCCAAGGGAATGGCTGGGCTGGCAGGCCGGAAGTGACCTGGAGATAGGGGTGTTTCTTAATGAATTGGCCATGGCGGGGCAGGAAGTGATAATGGCCTGGAATGGACCGGATGGATACCGGACTTCAGTTACCTCGACTGATGAAAAAGGGGTGGTTAAGGTCAATTTACAGGAACCGGGACAATATATGTTTTTAGCCCGGACATCTTTTCCGGAAAAAGTGGCTGACAGCCATGAAAAGCGCTCGGTAACCGGGACGGTAACACTGTCGGTAACTAAGCAGAAGTAAATCCTAATCCTGCTGCATACGGAGCATATCTGCCAAATACTGCGGCAGGTTAACGACTGAGAAGTTAAGTGACTGGTTATCCGGTTATATAGACATAACACCTGAATTTTTTGAAACCATATATAAAATTATTTTGGACGAATCAGTTAACGGGTTGGTAAAAGAGGAAGTGGAAGCTAATACCGGTATGATGATTTGGCGTGTATAGCGAAAAATCGGTAAGCAACCGATAAAAACTTATAAAAAAAAATTAACATCATGCAGGAATATTTTAATTGATGAAGAAGTAAGAATTAAAGTAAAACTATTTATAGATGGCAGAAGCCATTTGGCATTTACTGAAGAGTATTGTAATAATTTTATAAAAGACAAAACAATAATTGATTAATAAGACCACGAAGGTTGGGAGGTTTGCTGAAGCGTTCCCGGTTTGTGGTTTTTTATTTTGAATGAATAAAAATTGAATAAACAACAAACGAACCATGAAGGTTCGCTAGAAAAGCGACTTTCAGGACCGGATTAACCTTCTTAATATTGTTTTATGTTTTCCCCTTCTTTCGAATTGGCAGGGAGGATATCTGACAGTTCTCCCTGCCGGGGTCTTTTTTAATTACCTGAAACGGTTAAACCGTTGCTTACAAATATAACAACCATGTGAAGACGGAGGTGATTGTGTAAGGAGCACGCTTATTTTAGTAAGATAGCTAAAATACATCCTATAGGAGGCGAAAAAGTTGAAAAGAAATGGGTTGTATGTCGTGTTTATGGCAATAATGCTGAGCATGCTGTTGTTTTTATCAGCAGGATGCTCCGGCAAAAGCGAAAAAGTTTCATCTGAGAAAACTGCTGCTAACAAAGAAAAGGTGGTTGTTTACGGCGCTGAGTTTGAATATGATAAGGTCAATCCGGTACTTGCTACGACCAATGTAGACAACCTGATTTTTACCGGCTTGACTACATTCAATGAAAAAAACGAGGTGGTTCCCGATTTGGCTGAGTCGTGGACTGCAAGTTCTGATGGACTTACATATACTTTTAAGCTGCGCAAGGATGTAAAGTGGCATGATGGTCAGAATTTTACCGCTAATGATGTCAAATTTACTCTTGATACTATTTTAGACCCAAAGACAAATACACCTGTCAAATCTGAATTTGAGCAGGTAAAAGAAGTTAAAGTTAATGATGACTATACTGTTGAAATTAAGCTGGCCAAGCAGTTTCCGCCGCTGCTGGATAAACTGAGTATAGGGGTTATACCTAAGCACCTGCTTGAAGGCAAGGATATTAACTCTGGCGATTTTAACAATAGTCCTGTCGGCACGGGTCCCTTCAAGTTTAAGGAATGGCAACGGGGTAAGGCCTTTACTATGGTGGCAAATGACAGTTTCTATAACGGCAGGCCCAAGCTGGATAAACTGATTTTCAAGTTTTTGCCTGATCCCAATGTCCGTGCTCTGCAGCTGGAAACCGGTGAAATTGACCTTGCTTACCTGGAACCGGACCAGATGGAGAGGGCCGAAAAAGTTGAAAGCATCAAGGTTTACCAGGTTCCCACCGCGGATTACCGGGTGATGATGTACAATATGAAAAGCCCCTTATGGCAGGACATCAGGGTACGTAAGGCTGTAAACTATGCTATTGACCGCCAGGCAGTTCTGGACGGCATCCTGAAGGGCAAAGGGCAGGTTGCCTATGGCCCACTGCAGTTAAACTGGGCAAACAATCCTAATATTACTAAATATGACTATAACCTTGATAAGGCTAAATCACTGTTGGCCGAAGCTGGTTGGAAGCCGGGGCCGGACGGAATCCTGGTTAAGGATGGGAAAAAATTTGAATTTAAACTTACCTGCCCTGTAACAGATCCGGTTAGGGTGAGTATTGCCAATACACTGTTTACCGAACTCAAGAAAATCGGCATTGCTGCAATTCCGGAACCTTTGGACTGGAGCGTTATCAAGATCCCTGAGTGTGAAGCATTTATTCTGGGCTGGGGCAGTCCTTTTGACCCCGATGACCATACCTATAAACTGTTCCATTCCAGTCAGATAGCCAATGGCGGTAATAACCATATGTCTTATCGTAATCCCAAGGTTGATGCACTTCTTGAAGAAGCGAGGACTACAGCAGACAAGAACAAGCGTAAAGAATTATACGGGCAGTTCC
Organism: Firmicutes bacterium HGW-Firmicutes-8; assembly: GCA_002840165.1. Classification (GTDB taxonomy): domain Bacteria; phylum Bacillota; class Thermincolia; order Thermincolales; family UBA2595; genus GW-Firmicutes-8. The sequence goes on along the minus strand of PGZN01000001.1, from coordinate 119,213 downwards.
AGCAGGAACTGGCTGACAACCCGCCCTATAACTTCATTGTGTATCTGGATGCCCTATATGGGGTTAACAAAAATATTACCGGAATTAAGCCCCGTACTCTTGGCCATCATGGCGCGGGATTCCTGTGGAATATCGAGGAGTGGGACAGACAGTAATGGGCAGGTACGTCTTTTCCAGATTAACTGAGAGTTTTGTAGTGCTATTTATTATCAGTATAGTGGCTTTTGGCTTGGTTCACCTGGCGCCGGGTGACCCGGCCATGGCCCTGTATGGGGACCAGATACAAAAGATGCGGCCGGCAGACCGGGAGCGGATTAGGGAAAACCTGGGTTTGAACCGGCCCTTGCCCGTCCAGTATTATAAATGGATTTCCAATGTGCTTAAAGGTGACATGGGCCGGTCTTTTATGACCGGTCGGGATGTCAAGACCATGCTGATGGAACGGTTTCCGGGTACATTGATATTAAGTTCTACAGCAACGCTGATTATTATCAGCCTGACTTTGGCTATCGGAATATATGCCGGTATGCGCCAGTATTCGTTTTTTGATTATGCCAGTACGACGGTATCTTTTATCCTGATGTCAGTGCCTGGTTTTTGGTTTGCTATGATGCTGATATTAGTTTTTTGTGTCGGGCTGAAGTGGCTGCCTTCATCAGGGTTTACTACCATCGGGACAGATTTCAGTATTTTTGATATGCTGAAACATTTAATCCTTCCGGCTGTGGTACTTTCCTTTACACACATGGGCTACTATATCAGACTAATCAGGGGCAGTGTGGCAGTTGCCAAAGAGCAGGATTTTGTTACGGTGCTTAAATCAAGAGGCATCAAAAACAGTGCAATAGTTGCCAGGCATATTGTCCGTAATGCCATGATTCCTTTTGTTACTTACCTGGGTGTTTCTATTTCGATAATGCTGGCCGGGTCTATTGTGACAGAAGCCATTTTTGCCTGGCCGGGCCTGGGGATGATGTCTGTAGAAGCTGCCAACAACAGGGACTACCCGGTGTTAATGGGAACGATTTTGTTCAGCGGCGTGCTGGTGGTAGGCGGCAGCCTTGTGGCCGACCTGTTCTGTGCCTGACTGGACCCACGGATAGCCCTGAAAACCAGGCCGGAAAGCAGGTGATACAGGTTGTCAAAGTACAAAACAGTGACGGTCATATCCTTCATAGTTTTAACAGTGATGGCAGTTATGGTAATCGGCGCACCGCTGTTTACTGCCAAGGATCCAACTGGGGTTGAACTGACAAAGACGTTAAGACAACCGGGGCAGGGTAACTTACTGGGGACCGATGAGATGGGCCGTGACATATGGACCCGCCTGCTTTATGGAGGCAGGGTTTCTTTGTCGGTAGGGGTGGCTTCTGTAGCTGTTTCCACTGTTCTGGGGGTTGCCTACGGAGCAATAAGCGGTTATGCCGGTGGCTGGGTCGACAGGGTATTAATGAGGATTATTGATGCCCTGTTATGCTTGCCCAGCATGCTTATTATGCTGGTAATCCAGTCTATGACCAGGCCATCCCTGACTAATGTGGTATTAGTAATCGGTTTTACCACCTGGATGCAGATGTCGAGATTGGTTAGAACCGAAGTATTATCTTTGAAGGAAAGGGAATTTGTACTGGCAGCCCTTGCCGCCGGTACTCCGGTTTGGAAAATTATTCTCCGCCATTTGGTGCCCCACTGTTCGCCGACCATAATAGTAATGGCCACGGTGGGCGTAGGGCATGCCATTCTTTCTGAAACATCGCTCAGTTTTTTGGGCCTTGGTATTCCGCCCCATCAGCCTTCGTTGGGGAACATGCTAATCGGAGGGCAAAATCAGATTCTGGCCGGGGCCTGGTGGATTCCTGTTTTTCCGGGAGCAATGATAATTAGTACGGTACTGGCCATCACTTTTGCCAGCGACGGGCTGCAGCACATTTTGATGCTCCGGAACGCCGGGATAGAAGAAGGTGTTAAAAAATGGTTAAAAATCTCAAAAGAAGCGGCCTGACAAAAGAAAATATAAACTGTGCGCCGGTTATGGAAGTTGTTGACCTGAGCACAAGTTTTTTGACTGCCGCAGGGGAAATAAAAGCTGTGAGAGAAGTGAGCTTTTCACTTTTTGCCGGGCAAGTGCTGGCCGTAGTTGGCGAAAGTGGCTGTGGTAAAAGCGTTACTGCCAGGTCTCTCCTGCGCTTGATCGACCCTCCGGGATATATTAAAAACGGGTGGGTTTTACTAAACGGGGTTAATTTGCTAAACCTGACAGAAGGGGAAATGCGCAGGCTGCGCGGTACGGAAATCAGTATGGTTTTTCAGGACCCCATGACTTCATTTGACCCGGTATATACTGTAGGCCGGCAGTTTACTGAAGCATTAATGGCCCATGAAAAAATTTCCCAACAGGAAGCTAAACAGCAAGCTTTGCAGATGTTATCCAAAGTAAGCTTACAAGACCTGGAACGGGTTTTTAACTCTTACCCCTTTCAGTTAAGCGGCGGTATGCGCCAGCGGGTGATGATAGCCATAGCTCTGGCCATGAAGCCGAAGGTGCTTATTGCCGATGAACCGACCACAGCCCTGGATGTAACTGTTCAGTCCGGCATCCTGGCCGAGTTGAAGCGGTTAAACAAAGAGACCGGGAGCGCCCTTCTTTTGATTACCCATGACCTGGGAGTAGTTGCTGAATTGGCTGACCGGGTGGCGATTATGTATGCCGGCAGGATAGTGGAAATCGGCAGTGTATATGACATTTTTGACCATGCTCAGCACCCGTATACCAGGGCGCTGTTGACTTCGATTAATCCCATACAGGAGGACGGCGGGCTGACGGCAATTCCCGGTCAACCGCCGGACATGGCCAATGTACCGCCAGGGTGTCCTTTTTCCCCGCGTTGTCCGGAAGCATTAAGGCAGTGCAGGCAAAAAGAACCGGAACAGTACATAATTGCTGGTGAACACTGGGTTTCCTGTTGGCGGGCAGAAAGTGAAGAAAGGAAGATATCCGGTGCTTGAAATACGAAATATGCGGAAATACTATTCAGCCGGTATCGGCTGGATTTTTGGCAGGGAAATAATCAAAGCTGTTGATGACGTATCTTTAACCATAGCTCAGGGAGAAACTGTGGGTTTGGTAGGTGAAAGCGGATGTGGTAAGAGTACTTTTGGGCGGACGGTTCTTCTGCTTGAACGACCTACTTCGGGACAGGTCTGGTTTGACGGGACCAAATTAACAGGGTTATCCCACAGACAGCTTAGATTACTAAGAAAACACATGCAGATAGTATTCCAGGACTCCATGTCATCCTTTGACACCAGATTTACCATTGCGGAGATAATCGGTGAACCATTGTTAAATTACGAAAAACTGAGCAAAGAAGCGTTTAAAGAGAGAATAAAAAAAGTTTTGGATGCTGTTGAACTGGATGAAACGTTTATGGGCCGGTATCCCGGGCAATTGAGCGGGGGACAGCGTCAGCGGGTGGGCATTGCCAGGGCCCTGATCTTAAATCCGCGGCTCATTATACTTGATGAACCGATGTCTTCCCTTGATGTATCAGTGCAGGCTCAAATCCTAAATTTACTTAAAAAGCTGAAGCTCCGTTATGGTTTAGCTTATCTATTCATTTCCCATGATTTAAGGGCGGTTGAATTTTTATCTGACCGCATAGCGGTAATGTATATGGGCCGGGTGGTAGAGATTTTGCCCAAAAGAAGCATCAATATGCCAATACATCCTTATTCAAGGTTGTTACTCTCATCCGTTCCTGTAAAACATCCCTGTTTAAGAACCAATAAACCTATATATGAAACCCAAAAAAGTGAAAAAGAAAACACTTGGATTTCGATACCTTGGCAGGGCGCAGGTTGTGCATTCAGGTTTCGTTGTCCTTATGTTATTAAAAAATGTAGTGAAGAAAGACCTGAGCTATTACATATTAATGGCGAACATCAGGTTGCCTGTTTTAACCTTTCTTCACAGAGGAGGATTATTGATGGAACTAACTGAGGCTAAGCAGCACATTGCCGAACAGTGGAATCAATGGTCTGTTTCGTATGATAAACAGTATGCCCATGGGTTAAAAAGCTGTGTTGAGTCAGAGGCGTGGAAAAAGGTACTGGCGTTAACGCTGGGGAATAAGCCGCGCCGGGTTCTGGACGTGGGAACAGGCACCGGTTTCCTGGCCCTGCTTTTGGCGGAGCTGGGCCATCACTGTACCGGGCTGGACATTTCCTGTAAAATGCTGGAACAGGCGAAAATGAAAGGGGCCAGGTTCGGGGACCGGCTGGTTTTTGATTTCGGTGATGCCGAGGCGTTGCCTTTACCCGACAGTTGTATGGATGTGGTAGTTAACCGGCATTTGCTATGGACTTTGCCGGATCCACAGAAGGCGCTTGCCGAGTGGCTGCGGGTACTTAAACCGGGCGGCAGGATAATTGTTATAAACGGAGTGTGGGGGAGCATAGGTGTATGGGCAAAGGCCAAAAGGCTGATAGGCAATATCATGATTATGCTTGCTGAACGGCGAAATCCGTGGAAGGACGGTTATTCAAACGAAGTGACAAAGCAGCTGCCGCTTTACGGCGATGTACCCCCCGAGGAGATTCTAAAATTAATGCAGGAAACTGGAATTGGAGATTTACATATGGTACCTATGAGATTAGTTGAGCAAACTGAAAATGCGGCTATGCCGGTTAGATACAGGATTGCTTACAGTCACCGGCGTTATATAATAGCGGGGAAGAAAACTTAGGTAAATGAAAGGGTTGATAAGGGTGAATAATGACCAACAAAACTTCAATGATACTACCGACCTGCTGGTATACGGCCATGAGGGATGGTTGGAATTCCCCCATACCCACGGGCATGCAGGGGAAAAGGCAGAAGTGTTCCTTAAGTGGGGTCACAACATGCAGCCTGACGGCCTATGCCGGAAAGAGGATTTAAAGGCATGGGTTGTTGATCCCGAGGGAAGAATGAATGAATTGAATATTGAAGATGGTTCCCCTGATTATTACGCGCTTTCTTTTGTTCCCGAAACAGAATGGTTCTATCAGGTGACTGTCCTGCTCGAAGCCTATTATTCAATAGACATTGAGGGTAAATTTTTACGCGGTTCCCGGAGAGAGTGGCCGGGAGCAGTCGATTCGATATGTTATACCCACATATACCGCACTGTTGTTCCGGTAGGGCACGGATTGACCGGAAACATTCGTCAATCGGGTTTCATTATGGAACTTGGCCCGAAGGAATGGCAGGCTTGGCGGACCGGTGACGATTTGGAATTAAAGGTTACTTTGAATAAAGAGGTTATGGTTGGGCAGGAGGTTATCGAGAACCGGCAGGGACCGGATGAAAACCGTTCTTCAGTTGCAATAACCGACGGGAACGGAATCGCTGTGGTTAAATTAACGGAACCGGGAAAATATATGTTTTTGGTCCGGACATCTTTTCCGGACAGAGTGACCGGTAGTCATGAAAAACGTGAGGTTACCGGGACGGTAACCCTGTTGGTAACTAAGTAGAAATTCAGTTAGGGATTAAATAAAGTTTCAACAAACGAAAGGAGAAGATTCAAATGTGTAGGGAATTGACTCCATGGGAAAAGTGTGTGGAACTTCATGGGCATACCTGCCCGGGACTGGTTAAAGGCTTCAAAGTGGCAGTAATAGCCTTGAGGGAACTTGGAGTTGCCAGGGCTCAGGATGAAGAACTGGTGGCCATTGTGGAGAATGACGCCTGCGGCATTGATGCTGTACAGGTCTTGACCGGGTGCACAATCGGCAAAGGTAATTTGGTTTACCGGGACTACGGCAAACAGGTATATACCTTCGGCAATCGTAAAACCGGAGAAGTGGTGAGAGTTGCCGTCAAACCTGGGACTGTAACCAAGGATCAGGAATATAAGGAGCTTCAGGATAAACTGAAGAATGGCGAAGCGGCTCCGGAAGAAAAGGACCGATTTCAGCAGAAACACCTTGAATATTGTCAAAAGATACTGGATTTACCTGATGAAGAATTTTGTTGGGTGAAAAAAGTAGATTTAGATTTTCCGAAAAAAGCCCGCCTATTTGATACCGTGGTTTGCCAGGAGTGTGGAGAGGGCGCCATGGAACCCCGCGTGCGGGTGAAAAACGGCAAACTGGTTTGTTTAGCTTGTGCCGGAGAAGAATATACCAAAGGGTGGTAAAAACGAGGAGAGACATGGATGAATTAGTCACAATTAAAAACAGCGCCGCATTTAAAAACCATGAAGGTTTTGACCGTAAGAAACGGGGAACTTCATGGTTTAAATTTTTATTTTTATGAAAAAATATGGGGTGATTGAAATGACCGACGTGGAGTCTCTTAGGATTGGTACCGTTATAGTATCTCAAGAACTGATGGGTTTAGTTCAATACCATGGCCACCTTTGTCCGGAACTGGCAATTGGCTACAGGGTCAGTAAAATTGCTATCACGGAGCTGGGTATAACCAGGGGAAATTCTTTAAATTTTATTGCCGGGGCAGCTAATTCTTCCAGCGCCGTGGACGCCATCCAGTATCTTACCGGATGCACCATTGGCAAGCAGAGTTTCTTCATTGAAGATACGGGGAAGCATGTATACTTTTTTGCCCGGAGACCTTTGCAGCCGCTAACCGGCCAAGGTTTAATTATCAAAATAAAGACTCCTGTTTATAACCCACAACTCTTGAATAAGGAAATGGCAAAAGATGTGGAAACGCAACTGCAGGACCCTGGTAAACTGCTTCAGTATAGGGCAGCTATTGACATTGCGATAAGGAAGATTCTGAACTGGCCGGACAAGAGACTTTTCGATGTTTTTTATGCTGACTTGAACGGGGGATTATTGAAACAAAACAGTAAATTGTATAATTAGACGGTTCTTGGCCGCCGCACTTATTAAGCCCGCGTGACCCATTTCATGCTCCCAAGCTCCCATTTGACAACATGACAGCCCTGTAATACAAACTTGCCCCGGCGGCGGCCATTAATTTCTTATACAGATTCAAAAAAAAGAGCCGAAGCTCTTTTTTAGTGCAGGGTCATGCTTTTTAACTGAGACAGCATCTGAGTACCATCGTTAATATGCTGCTGCAGGTGATTGATTCGATTCTGGTCACCGGTTTTCTGCAGCTCTTGCAGCTCCAGTTTATGAGCGTCAATAGAACCTTTAAGGTCATCAAAAAGACCTGCGGCTTCGATAAAATTGATACCACCCTGGCCTTTAAGCTGCTCAAAACGGTGTTTGATACTGGAACAACTCATAGATAAAGTCCTCCTCAAAGTCATTTTTTACTAGGTTTCCTGTTTTAGGCTGAATTTATGTATCAAGACAGACAACCGGCATATACCGCGATAAAGACAACCATAAGTTTGGAGTTTTTTTGAAGCAAACCAGATGCAGTGGTTTTTTGTTTGACCAAAAAGAATTTAAAAATTCTGAAAAAGAAGAAGGAATTTTTACACTTACGTCGAAAAATAATTCACAAAGGATATAAATAATTCAATATCAAGAAGATATTGGTTTGATTTAATATATATATTTAGGATGATAAGACCATGAAGGTTTTAAAGAAATCCCACAAAAGGGGGATTTGCCTGCATGGTCTTTTTTATTTGGCCTGACAAATTATTCTTTTAAAAAATGTTAAGGTGGTGGTCTGGAAGCAGGTTGGACAGTAACTAAAGAGTGTAGATTGTAATAAAAAAGGTTTGGAGAAGAGGTGTTTATGTTGAAGAAAAAAGCAATCAGTATACTTCTGGTTATTTTAATGTGTTTATCAACTGTTCCAATTAATTTTATTGCCTATGCTGAGGATGGCGCGCCGGATATCGTACCTGCAGCTATTACCGTAGTAAACGGTTCGGTTTATAAAGATAAAGACAGTTTAATTAATGTCCGGGTTGAGAACCGGGATACAGGCAATTCCGGTCCATTTGATGTATCCTTATATGCGGGCGACAGCCTTGTGGAAACAAAGCAGGTAAGTGATTTAGTCTATGACGCTTCCGCTGATATTCTGTTCACATATAAACCGGCAGCGCCCGGAGTGGTCCAGCTGAAGGCAGTTGTGTCAAATGTAGCCCTGGAAAGCGCCACAGATAATAATGAAATGACTGTTTCGGTGACTGTATATGACAGTCCAACCGGCTATAAAGGGACGAACCCTTTGGAAAATACGGTCCATGGAACGGATAAGGGAGACTTGATTTACACCATCGGGGACAGCCTTTACACTGGCACAGTAAACGTGGGCAGCACATATACCGTAAACTACAATGTATATGGCATCCCGGCCGGAGCCAGCATCAAGACAGCCCGGTTGTATGCTTACTACAGCTGGAGCAAAAGCGGCCAGGCAGCGCAGGCCGCCATGACTTTAAACAACAACAGTGTCACGCAAATCAACAGTTATTCTGATACCAAAGGAATGAACCCATACAACTACCCAAGCGGGACAATATCTTTTGATGCTACAGATAAAATAAGCGGTAATGGCAGTTATACAGCAGTTTTGACGAATTGCGGGACAAATACAATCAGCATGTACGGGATTGGTTTGGTAATCGTATACAGCGACCCGAACGGAAAATCCATTGAATACTGGCTGAATGACGGAGCAGATATAATTTCATCCGCCACTGCTCCCATTACTTCTGAGGAGGCGACTACCACAACGGTTTTTCCAGGCGCAATAGATACGGCTAAAGTGGAAAAGGCTGAGCTGATATCTGTGGTTCCCGGAGGGGACAAGGGATTAAATGCGGTTTCATTCAATGACGGTAATTGGGAAAACGGGGTTTACAATACAAAAAATAAGCCTGTGGTGGATGAACGGGAAGTAACGGTCCGCCCCGGCGACAATAATTTTGCCATTAGGGACAATGGTGACTACATGGTTCCTTCCAATGCTTTTTTGGTGGTGACTTATAAAACAGATGACGGAGCCGGTCCGGTAAATGGCGCGCCTGATATCGTGCCCACAGCTATTATTCCGGTGGATGGCAAGCTATATAAAGATTTTGACAATCCGGTTAAAGTACAGGTAGAGAACCATGGCACAGCCAATTCCGGGTCTTTTGACGTAGGCTTATGGGCTGGCGCCAGCCTTGTGGAATCTAAGTCGGTAAATGATTTAATCTATGGTTCTTCTGCCGATGTCATATTCAAATTTAAACCAACTGTATCTGGAGCAATTCAGTTGAAAGCAGTGGTTTCAAATGTTAATCAGGAAAGCAACACAGAAAACAATGAGTTGACTGTTTCTGAAATGGTTTATGAAAAAAGTGCAACGGTTCCAAGTTATAATTTTGATGGGTATCCCTTGCAGGTTGTGAGCAATGAAACCTTCAATGGACAACTTTTTGTGGATGGTGGACACGGACTGGGTAATTCTCCTTATTCCCGTTCATTTCAGGTTCCTGACGGTCATGTTAAATGGGCCCGGTTATATGTAGGGATTTGGGGCGGCAACAGCAGTAATGAAGGTGAATTGACCGTAAAATTCAACGATGTTGAATTGGCTCCGGTAAGCATAGGCAAAGAAGTAGCAGAGGGCGGAGCGAGGGTTTATGGCGCAACGAGCGGAGCCTATTGGGTAAGTGTAGATGTAGCTAATGAGATAAAAACAGCTTCCACCAACCAGGTGGAATTAACAACGAAATTAGTAACGGGGAATTTTGACGGCCGGTTGTATGGGACGGTACTGGTTGCAGCTTTGGAACAAGTCAATGGTCCAAAAGTAAGCTGCTGGGTTGCAGAGGGGAACGCAGGTCTAAACTATATAACCCCGCTGAATAGTTTTACTTTAACTTTACCGGGCAGTGTCACCCTGAGTGAAGTTGAACTGGCCGGCTTAACGACTGTTTATCTCGCCGGAAATAAAGGCGATCAGGATAAATTATTGTTTAACGGCCAACTCTTGGCAGTTGATGCTGCCGATGGCGGGGGAGAAAGCCCGACCGGTGATAAGTGGGATGACAACTACTTCGACCTTGACTCTCGTGATGTTAAAGATAAGTTGGCTGTTCAGGACAATCAACTGACCTTTGATCGAGGTGATGATACTTATCTGCACCCTGTCCTGACAATTTTGCGTATACAAGCTGGCGATGATACGACCGGGGGTAATCCTAACGGTATTCCTGACCTGGTTCCTATTGCCATTTCTGCAGTGGATGGCACTATTTATAAAGATCAGGACAATCGCATAAACGTTCAGGTTAAGAATCGGGGCACGGGAAATTCCGGTCAGTTTGACGTTGGCTTTTGGGCAGGAAACAGCTTGGTGGATTCTAAATCAATAACTGACTTAGCCAAAGGTTCCTCTACCGATGTTTTGTTTACATACAGGTCGGCAGTAACGGGCGCCGTACAATTGAAAACGGTGGTGTCAAATGTATATCAGGAAAGCAATACGGCGAACAACGAGTTGAGTATTTCGGAATATGTTTATAAAAAAGATTCCACTGGAACTGGTACTCCGGTACCGAGCGGTTATAAAGGAACCAACCCGTTGGAGAATGCCTTACATGAAAAGGATAAAGGAGATTTATTTTTCACAATAGGGGATAGCAGTTACCTGGGCGCAATAAAAAGTGGAGGCACATATACCGTTAACTACAATGTTACCGGAATTCCGGCCGGAGCCAGCATCAAGACTGCCCGGTTGTATGCTTATTATGCCTGGAGTAAAAGTGGAAAACCGGCGCAGGTTAAAATGACTTTAAACAACAATAGTGTTTCGCAAATCACGAGTTATTCCGATACCAAAGGAATTGACCCCTATAACTACCCAAGCGGTACAATCTCTTTTAATGCTACCGGTAAAATTTCCGGAAACGGAACTTATCGCGCGGTCCTGACCAATAACGGACCAAATGAAATCAGTATATACGGGATTGGGTTGGTAATAGTTTATAGTGATCCCAACGGGAAATCCTTTGAATACTGGCTGAATGAAGGCGCCGATATAATCTTTGCCACAGACCCGGTTACTTCCTCGGAGGCGACTACTACAACGGATTTTACAGGAACAATTGATACTGCTAAAGTGGCAAAAGCCAGGTTGATCACGGTGGTTTCAGGAGGGGATAAGGGATTAAATGAGATTTCTTTTAATGGCGCCAATTGGAAAAGCGGGGTGTATAATACCAAAGATGGACTCACGGTGGACGAAAGGGAAGTGACGGTAGACTCCGGTGGTAATAATATTGCCATTAGGGATAATGGCGATTATATGGTTCCTTCTAATGCCTTTTTAGTTGTGACTTATAAAACGGACGGCAGTTCAGGAACGTCAATTAGCATCCCCGGAGTAGCTGCTCCTCTAATTATTCAGGTAGTTCGTACCGAAAATATAACGATACAGAAAAATGCTGCCAATGTTACAGCATTTAACGGAGCTGTGGAATTGGTGATTCCTCAGGGGAGTTTTCCGGAAGAGGCCAAAATTCAAGTGGACCAATTAGATAATACAACGATTGTAATTCAGGAAGACTTGCAAACACTGTTGGAAATATATGAATTTACCGGTACAGTAACACCAAAAGAAAAACTCAGCGGTTGTTTCAAATATGATGCACAGCAGATTCAGGGAAAAAACCCCAATAAACTTACGGTATACTTTAATGATGGGACGACATGGTATAACCTGGGTGGCAAAGCTGATTTATCTGCTAATACCATTACTGTACCCATAGAAAAATACGGCATTTATGCTGTCGTAATGAGTAACAAAACATTTGATGACATAAGCAGCCACTGGGCAAAGGAAAATATTGAAATTCTGCTGAGCAGGGGTATTGTGCAGGGCCGGGACAGCCAGCATTATGCTCCGGAGCAAAAAGTAACCCGGGCCGAGTTTACCGTTCTGCTTACCAAAGCGCTGGGGATACCCCAGGCGGCTGATGCTGAAAAAGTGGAGTTTGCTGATGTGAAATCTACTCACTGGGCTTATGAATATATTGAGGCGGCAGCCCAAGCCGGATTAATAAAAGGTGATGGGGTTTCTTTCCGGCCGGATGACACCATCAGTCGTGAAGAAATGATGGTTTTGTTAGTGAGAGCCACCAGCCTGAATAAAGAGGCGGAAAATCTTAACCCTGAGGGCATTAACCAGGCGCTCAATTTCGGGGACGAGGATAATGTTGCTGATTGGGCCAAAAGGTATGTCGCCGTGGCAGTCGGACAAGGACTGGTCAAAGGGGTCAATGCGAATCAGCTTCTTCCCAAAGCGCCAACCAGCAGGGCTCAGGCGGCAGCTTTAATTACCCGCATACTTGAATTCGAAGATAAAATCTAGACAGATAACGTCTGGACAAAAAGGGGGATCCAATTTGTTCTGCAAAAACAAAAAAATAATTATCATCATGGCTTTCCTGGTCATGCTTGGCGGTACTGCAGTTGCCTGGGCCGATTATAATTTTGACGGACAGCCTTTACAGGTAATCCGTAGTGAAACAATCAAAGGGGAACTTTTTGTGGATGGGGGAAAAGGCCTTGGGCCTTCTCCCTATTTCCGCTTATTTCAGGTTCCTTCCGGAAAGGTTAAGTGGGCGCGCTTATATGTAGGTGTCTGGGGAGGTAACAGTGATAACGAAGGTGAGTTGACGACGAAGTTTAACAATACTGAATTGGCGGCAGTGAAGCTCGGTAAAGCCGTGGCAACCGGTGGGGCTGAGGTTTACGGCGCAACCTGCGGAACTTACTGGGTGGCCTGTGATGTTTCCAAAGAGGTGAAAGAAGCTTCTGTCAACAGGGTGGATTTGACTACCAAATCAGTATCCGGTAATTTTGACGGCCGGCTGTATGGTGCGGTATTGGTAGCTGCCCTGGAACAAGCCAACCGGCCGGAAGTAAGTTATTGGATTGCCGAAGGAAACGTGGGTTTAAACTACAAAACACCATTGAATACCGCTACCTTAACTTTACCGGGCAGTGTAGCCGTGGATGATGTTGAACGGGCGGACTTGACTACGGTTTATGTCGCCGGCAACAAAGGCGACCAGGATAAATTGTTCTTAAATGGGCAGCTTCTGGCTGTTGATGCTGCTGACGGTGGGGGACAGAGCCTGGCCGGTGAAAAATGGGAGGACTACTTTGACTTTGACCTCCGCGATGTTACCGGTAAATTGGCTGCTCGCGATAACCAATTGACTTTTGACCGGGGTGACGATACTTATCTTCATCCCGTGCTGGTAATCCTGCGCACCGGGGCTAAAACCCAAGAGTCCACACCGGTTCAACAGGGGACAGGTTTTACTGATATTGAGAATCATTGGGCCAGGCTTGTCATTGAGGAATTTACCCGGGCGGGGATTATTAAAGGCATTAACGGTCAAGAATTCCTCCCTGACGGCTTGATTACCAGGGCGCAGTTTTCGGTATTGCTAGTCAATGCTCTGAAGCTGACTCCGATAGACAGCGGCAAGTCCACCTTTGGGGATGTGCCGTCCGGTCACTGGAGTTACAGATTTGTTGAGACTGCCGCTGCCAACGGGCTTGTTTCCGGGAGCAATGGCAAGTTTAACCCTGATCTGGCTGTAACCCGCCAGGAAATGACGGTTATGCTGGTGCGGGCTGCAGGTCTGGAAAAGGATGTGCGCCAGTTAGGGGAAACCGAGGTCAATACGGTGTTAAATTTTCAGGACAGAGACAAAGTTGCCGTTTGGGCCAAACCTTATGCAGCCATGGCGGCAAAAAAGGGATTCGTAAAGGGAATTAAACCGGGGCTGTTCGGTCCGTTAGAGCCGGCAACCAGAGCCCAGGCTGTAGTTATGGTCAAAAAACTGTTGGATTTCAAAGATTAATTGCCGGATAGAGCAAATATGTGGAGAAATATAATGAGCTCTAATATAAAATTAACATGCCTGATAACCGTTTTAGGGATTTTCCTGCTGCTGCCTCTGGCGGCTGCGGCTGAAGAGTCGTTGGGCCTAAAAATGGAGGTTCCGGAATATGTGTTTACCAATTCCGCGAATAACATTACGGTCAAAGTATACGGAAGCGAAGAAAGATACGCCGGCAAGTATCTGGCGTTATATGCGGATCAGGAGTTGCTGAGCGCAAAACAACTGGCCGAGGGTAATCAATCAGTTTATCAGTTCTCCTGGCGGGCGGAAGGATTAACCAAGCATGAAATCAGGGCGGTGTTGGCCGATGATCAGGATATAACCAGGATACTGCAAGAAGAGGTAGAGGAACGAACTGCAATTATCAATGGCAATGCAGGAAGCAGTAGTTTACTGCCCTTTACTTCCGGTGAGGCAGCCAGGGGTGATTTCATTTTTACCCTTGGCGACAGCCGGTACAGCGGGCAAATCAAGCAGAGTGATGTTTACTCTGTCCGTTTTCTGCCTGAACTGCCTGCCGGCGCTGTTGTTAAGCAGGCCCGCCTTTTTACTTTCTGGACATGGAGTCATTGGGGACAAATGGGAGTCGATCCCCAGATGGTATTGAGTCTTGATAACCAGCCATTGATACCTGACCGCCAGTATAGCGACCGTAAAGGCTGGGGTAAGTTTGATTACCCCAGCGGCACCTGGACTTATGATGTTACCAAGTTGGTTGCGGGCAAGGGACCATATGTTGCTGAGGTAAAAAACAGGCACCCGGAAAACTTTTTTTGCGTTAACGGTATTGGCTTATTGATTATCTATGAGGACAGTATGAGCGAAAAGGCTCCGCTGAAGTATTGGATTAATGAGGGTTGTGATATTTTGATGGCCCGGCCGGACAGCTTTGCTACTGCCGAAGAGGCTACTACCTGGACATATTTCGACCAGGTTCCTGACCCGGAAGAAGTAGAAACGGCTACTCTTATAAACCTGGTACCCTCAGGGGACAAAGGGCAGAATATGCTTATTTTCAACAAGGGAATTTACCAGGGACTTTGGACCGGCAACCCTTATCCTGATTTCAGCTACAATATCCAGGATGTCACCAGGGCTATAAAAGGAGGAAAAAATGAAGTAGGCTTCCGGGACCTGGGTGACTACATGGTGCCCAGTGGGGCCGTACTCTTGACCAGGCTGAAGACTGCTCAGGGGACAGGAGGAAAATCCGACCCGCCTTCCGGACAAACGGAAAATGTGGACAATGTTACCGGTATTCAATCTGCCGCGAAGGATCAGCTTGATCAAAATAAAAAAAAGACACCGGGTGAACCGGAGAAAAAAGCTCCCGGGTCAGAGGAAAAGCTAAAACAACTTGGGATTAAAATTGATTTCCCTGGAGACGGCCTGGTCAGAGGCAAGGTATTGGTCAGGACCGGGGCCGAAAACCTCACCGGACCAAAGGGTTTAACCCCGACCGACAACCGGGGGGCTATCTTAATGTTAACTACCATGCTGATGGCTTTAACGGCTGGCTTTTGGACTGAGCGGGCAAAGTTGATAAACTGCCGGAAACTTGATAGGAGGACAATATGCTTTCGTATGGTAAGGAGATAGAACACCTGTTATATGTAATAGCCACCAACCTTTTCTATCCCGTAATGATTGTGGAAATATTGGCTTTAGTTTATGTCCTGATGGAATTTGGCGGGTTTCTCTTTGAAGTGGTTGGACGGCGTTTTTACCGTGATTTCGCTAAGTTCGAAGAGAACGTCTTTCAGGCTGGCCGATATATGCAAGATAATAATTGGGATGATGCGGCACAAGCTTTGCCGGATATTAAGTACAGTAACCTGCTCAGAGAAGCCATTAATCTTAGCCGTCAGGCTCTGGTTGACGGTACTTTTCATCTTAAATCTGAAAAAATCATGCAGACAGCGGAGATTATGTCATCCCGCCAGCTCCAGGGTCCACGGGTATTGACCAGAGTTGGGCCGATGCTGGGACTGATGGGTACCCTAATACCGCTGGGACCTGCCCTGCAAGCTTTGACCAAGGGTGACCTGCAAACACTGGCTAACAATCTTACAATAGCCTTTGTAACTACTGTAATCGGTTTGCTTATCGGAGGTTTTGGGTATGCCGTCAATCTTTTCAAAGACAGTATGCAGAGTCAAGACCTCAGTGATTTGGAGTATCTGATTACCATTCTGATTCAGTATAATCGTCAGGGGGAGGGACAAATATGTACAAGAGAAGGAAAGGAAGAAGAATACCTGACCGCCATGGAGACCCGCTAGACGGTATGGCCAACTTATTTGAGGCAGGACTGGTTTTGGCGGTGGCCTTTGCCATGCTGTCGTTAAATGCAGTAGGCATGGCCGAATTCTTCAGTTCTTCTAAAGAAACCTTTGTAGTAAAAAACCCCGGACAGAGCAATATGGAAATAATCCATAAGAAGGGACAGCAGATTGAACGGTTTAAGGCCAGCGGCCAGATCGGTGAAGGCCGGGGTACTGAATTGGGTTCAATCTACCGGTTGGAAAACGGGAGTACGGTATTTGTACCTAATTCTACAGGTAACTAACAGGTATTAGGAGATAGATTATGCAGTTTTTTCTGAGCAAGAGCAGCGCTCATAAAGGAATATTGAACCGGCTGGATGCGCGGGCTAAGCTGCTGTGGATGATTGTCCTGGCCTTTCTGGCTGTGGCCTTGCGTGAGCCTTATTTACTTTTGATACTGTTCATTTCAACATGGCCCTTTTGGCTGCTTCTTAAACCGGACAAAGACAAATTGAAAAAAGTGCTGATGGTATTTGCTTCCCTGACCTTGAGTTTTATGATTTCCCAGGCATTGTTTTATTACTGGGCCAAAGCGCCCTGGTTGGTTCTGATTCCGGAAGATTGTCCTCTAATCGGCAGAATCACCGGGGGCGTATATATTTATAAAGAAGGAATTATTCATGGAGCAGTCCAGTCCCTGCGTTTGTTATCTACCATGGGGGCAGCGCTTATTGTGGCAGGCAGTACTCACCCCAGTGAGTTTATACTGGCGCTGGTCAAGTTAGTTGAGTTCAGAGTGGGTAAAAAAACGGTGACAGTGGGACTCCCTTATGAAATAGCTTTCATGGTAACTACCGGACTGAATTTTATACCTTTTCTGGTGCAGAACATTACTGTTACTATGACAGCTTTGAAGGTTCGCGGGGTTTCCTGGCAGGGCGGGCTGATAAACAAATTAAAAACCTTTCGGTATCTCTTTTTCCCGGTCATGGTGGGGATATTACGTAACAGCAGACAAATGGCTGTGGCTGCTGACTTACGGGCATTCCGGGCGTTGCCGGACCGAACCTTTATACGGGAATTAAGGTTAGGCCGGCCTGACTATTATTTCCTGTTTTATGTTTTTACACTATCTATTGGCGCTATATGGTGCCAGGAGATTTTTTTCAGTTGAGCCATACATCTAACAATAGAGGATGGGAGGAAAAGTGGTGCAAAGGTTACGGTCAACTGTTTGTTTGCTCATTATCTTGGTTCTTTTAACTTTCCCGGTTTCCAGGGTTTGGGCCGGAGCCTGGCGGGGTGACGGTACACCATTGACTGAAGTGGCCAGCGGCAAATTCAAAGGGGACGTATTTGTTGCGGGTGGACACGGTTATACCAAGGAAAACCCATACAAGGAGGTATTTAATTTACCTGAGGGTTTGGTCAGGTTTGCCAGGTTATATATTCCCGTATGGAATTATGATGCAGGTGATGAACTTGAGCCGGTCTTCAACGGAACTTCCCTTGGTAAACTGCAAGGTATGCCAAATTATTTGGCTGCGTTTGGGGTAGCTACTTATGCACTGGATATTACTGAAAATGTAAAAATGAATTCCCAAAATATCCTGGAGGTTCGCTGCATTAACCAAAACGGGGGGCCCTACGGAGCTTATTTGGTATTGGCGTATGAAAATCCCAATAATAACGTTGTCCAATTCTGGTTAACTGAAGGCAACCGGGCATTAAGTCCAAATCAGGGGCAGACAGAGGCGGTATTTGATGCCTTCTCCGGAGGGAATGACAGTGACCGGTTAGTTGATACGAAAATGGTTGAGAAGGCTACTCTGCATACCTTGATCATTGCCGGTACCGAAAAAGAAAAAGACCGTTTGAGCTTTAATAACAAATTGCTCGGTGTTGATGTAGCCAAGGGAAAAAGTGGGCCATATACCGACTATGACTGTTTTGATGTGACTCGTTTCCTGGAACCGCAGCGCAATACCGTTTTTTTTGAACGTGGAGAAGAAAAGTATCTTCACCCCATGATTGGTTTGTTGGTAATCAATTACAAGCCTGAGGCTGCTGCCGTAGTTCGTAATTATCTCAGCATTGATAAGAGCATTACTCAACGGGGTATACAACAGGCGCAAACCAGCTGGCAGGACCGGTTTATTGGGCAAATTCCCAGGTCTGTGTTTATTGTGCTGGGGCTAACAGTTTTTATGGCGGTAATATCATGGCGGAAGTTAAGGAGAAAGGAAACTTTATGAGAAAAGGCTTGGTTTTAGTCCTCGGTTTAAGTCTGGTGGTTCTTTGGGGCCTGTTATTAACCGGGACAGCCTGGGCCGGAGCCTTACAGGCAGAACTGAAAATACCGCTGAAAAACAAGGATATTTATGGCTCCGGGTACGTGGTAGGTGGAACTCCCTGGTCTGAAAGCGGGCAAATTATAATATCTTCTCAGGAAGAGATAAAAAATGTTGTGCTGACTGCAGATTTCCCGGACATTTGCCGGGTAGAGATTCCGACACAGGAGATTACCGAACCTGTGAAGGGAGAAGGCAGCCGGATTACTGTTACTTTCCCGCGGTTGGCAGCCGGCAGCAAAAAAGTGGTTTCCTTCCGGCTTAACACACCTGAAATTAAAAAGACGGAAGTTTTCCCTGTCCCGATAAAACTAACTTGGGTGGACCAAAAAGGAAGCAGCCACCGGTCGGTAGAGCAGATACCCGTGGAAATACGGCCCGCCCCGGGCTGGTGGGCTTATTCAATTGCCGGAGTGGGAGTAGTCTTTCTTTTGATACTGCTGGTGATTGCCCGCCGATTTCGGGCGTTAAGCAGGTTTTCGACTCAGGATTTGATCCTGATTGCGGTCTTGGCTGCTTTGGGAGGAGTTGTGTTCCGCTGGTTTTGGCAGACTTTTAATGACCTATTGGGTCCTTTGGGGGGCCTGCTGTCTACAATTCCGGCGGCAGTACTGATTATAACTGCTTTGCATCTGGTTCGCAAACCGGGAACGGTGGTTTTACTGATGCTGGTTGAGGAACTGATTTCCAGTGTTGTCTGGGGCACCAATACCTTGGCCTGGCTGGGATACTACCTGCTGCCCGGGGTAGCGGTTGACCTGTTGGTTGTCATTCTGGGGTTTGACTATGCCGACCGGCCGTGGACCGCGACATTATATGCAGTGGTACGAAGCTTTCTGAGTTATTGGCTGTTTTATTTCTTCTTTGCACCGGCACTCTGGAAAATATATTATGCTCCCTGGTATAGCTGGATGAACATAGGGATTGGTTGTACCGGGGGCTTGATTGGCGGTTTCCTGGGATATTTCGTGGCGAAACGGCTGCGGGAGGCGGCTATCTAATGATTAAAATAGAAAACTTTTCTTTTTGGTATTCAGGCCAAAATAAGCCCAGTTTGGACCGGATTAATTTCCAGATTTCTGCCGGAGAGTTTGTGGTAATTGCAGGCAGGTCAGGGTGCGGCAAAACCACTTTGTTAAATTGTTTAAATGGGATTATTCCACATCTGCTGACCGGCCGGGCGGAGGGCCAGGTGATTGTTGCGGGGCAGCCGGTAGCGGAAGTGCCGGTACATCGCTTATCATTAAAGGTTGGTACACTGCTCCAGAATCCTGAGGCTCAATTCTTTACCCTGACTGTGCGGGACGAGGTGGCTTTTGGTTTAGAAAACCTGGGATTTTCACCGGATATCATCAGGGAGCGGGTAGAAGCGGCCCTTATTGCTGTAAGTATCCAAGATTTGGCCGATAGCTTTCTTGGTGAATTATCAGGCGGTCAAAAACAAAGGGTGGCTATAGCTTCTGTCCTGGCCATGCAGCCACAGGTGCTGGTTTTTGATGAACCTACATCAGACCTGGATCCGGCAGGCAAAAGAACAGTTGCCGGGCTGTTGAAAAAACTCCAGGCAGACCTGAAAACAACTATTATTGTTGTTGAACATGATCTGGCAGCAGTTGGACCCATGGCTAACCGGCTGGTGATTATGAATGAAGGTAAGATTGTTTTGGACGATTTACCCCAGAGGATATTAGGGGAAAAGAGCCAAGTTATCCGGAGTCTTGGCCTCAAAGTTCCCGGTACTATGGAGGAGAACCATGTCCGGGAGGGGACGCCGGAGCCTGTTTGTCATGTGGAAACAGGCCGGAACACTGGTAAAGCGGTTTTGAATGTGGATAATGTTAGTTTTACTTATAAAAACGGGCGACAGGCTTTGAACGGCGTAAGTCTGGAGTTAAAAGCCGGAGAATTCCTGGCTGTAGCCGGAAGCAATGGGGCAGGCAAGTCAACCCTGGCTTACTTGCTGGCTGGCCTTTATCAACCCCGGAAAGGCCGGATTTTAATCCGGGACAGGGAATTAAGTCAATTACGAACAGTGGAACTGGCTCAGGAAGTAGGGCTGTTGTTTCAAAATCCGGACAACCAGTTATTTTGCGCTACTATTGAAAAGGAAGTGCGGTTTGGTTTGCAAAATTTCAAGTTGACGGAAGCAGGTGAAGTCATCATTTGGCTGCTAAACAGTTTAGGTTTGGCCCAATTGTCAGGCCGGCACCCGCAGGCAGTCAGCAGGGGTCAGCGGCAGCGGGTGGCTCTGGCTGCTGTTCTGGCTCTGCAGCCTAAGCTTTTGGTTCTGGACGAACCGTCTACTGGCCAGGATTGGGGTCATTTGCAGGAAATGATGAATCTGCTTGCAGAACTCAGACAGCGGGGAACCGGTATTCTTATGATCAGCCATGACTGGGATGTTATCACCGGGTATGCTGACAGGGTTATTGTCCTGGAGCAAGGCCGGGTGATTTTCTCGGGAACACCCCGGAATGGGTTGGCTTACTGTGGATTATAGTGGATTACAATAGAAAAGGAGTAACCGGGAAATGAAGATTTGCGCGATTATGTGGGGAAATATGCTGCCGACCTTTAGTCAGGCCAGTGCGGAACTGCCCTGGTTAGATTTACAGATTCGGTCTATGCGTGATATGGGCGACCGAGATAGCAGGGAGGAATTTCTAGCTATGGCCCGAATGGAAGCGGATTTGCTTTTGCAGGTCCCGGCTACGGGTCAAGCCTGGGATGAAATAAAATTGCATTTACCGGAAATTGGCTTGGTGGTACCGGTGTTAAGTCTGGGTTTTGACCCGTCCTTTTGGAGTTATACCACCGTAAATAAGGATATAGCCGCCAAGGCCAACAGGTACCTGAGTATTGGCGGTCCGGAAAATATCAAGGGCTTACTCTGTTACCTGGGCGGTGTTGTGGGCGGTCTTCCGCTGGATGCTCAGGACCCGGTAGAAATCCCGTGGCAGGGTATTTATTACCCTGATGCTCCGGATGTATTTGGCAGCCCTGCTGAATATTGTCTTTGGCGGTATGGTTGTATAGATACGGACAAACCTGCAGCAGGACTGTTGTTTTACCGTAATCACTGGATAAATAACAACCTGGCTGTTGTAAATTGTCTGATTGAACACTTGGAGCGGCTTAATTTGCGGGTTATTCCCGTGTTTTCCCAGGGTTCCAAAGACGTTGAACTGGGTAGCTGGGGAAATGACACTGTTATGCGCCATTTTTTCAAGGACAATGAACGTGTTTTGATTGATGTTCTCCTTGACTTACAGTCTTTCTTTTTAGTCAGTGTGCCTGAAGAACGGCAGGAAGGTTACCCGGAAGCAGGCCGGGCTGTATTGAAGGAGTTTAATATTCCTGTCCTGCACCCATTGATGAGTTATTACAAAACTGAAGAAGAATGGCGGCAGGATATTCACGGGCTGCCGGAGAGCAGTGTCTGGGCAGTATCCATGCCGGAGTTTGACGGCATCATTGAACCTATGGTGGTAGGTGCTGAGCAACGGTTTGCAGACCAGCGGACCGGGGCCACTATGGAAACTTATTCGCCAATACCTGAACGGATTGAACATGCGGTTACAAGAGCGGTGAAATGGGTTAGACTGAAACGTAAGCGGCCGGCTGAACGAAAGATAGCGCTGATTTTGCATAACAGTCCATGTGCCGGGTTGGAAGCCTCGGTGGGAGGCGGGGCCAACCTGGATACCCTGGCCAGTACGGTGAAGATTATGGAGGCATTGGCCGAAAAGGGTTATAACGTGCAGGGAATCCCCCAGGACGGGCAGGAACTCATAAAAACTATCATGGAGAAAAAAGCTGTTGCGGATTTTCGTTGGACACCTATTGAAGAAATTGTAACCAGGGGTGGGGTTTTAGGGATTGTAAGCAAGGAGCAATACAGAGAATGGTTTAAACGGTTCAGCCCCACTGTCCAGGCGCAGATGGTAAAGACTTGGGGCCAGCCGCCGGGAGAAGCCCGGGAGGGGTTATCGGCCCCGATGGTTTACCGGGACAATATTCTTGTGACCGGGATAAACTTTGGCCAGGTGGTGGTTTGTGTACAGCCCAAACGAGGTTGCGCAGGAGCCCAATGTAATGGCGCTGTTTGTAAAATCCTTCATGACCCGGCCTGTCCACCGACTCATCAGTACATAGCTACCTACCGGTTTCTTGAAGAGATATGGGGCGCTGATGCCGTTGTTCATATCGGAACTCATGGCAATTTGGAGTTTTTACCGGGCAAGTCGGTGGGTCTCTCTGACGATTGTTACCCGGACCTTGCTATTGGCTCTCTTCCTCACTTTTATATTTACAATGCGGATAATCCGCCTGAAGGCACTACGGCCAAACGCCGGGCTTATGCGGTGCTGATTGACCACTTACAAGCTGTCATGACAGAAAGTGAGTTATATGGCGATTGGCGGGAACTGGCGGACTACCTGACAGAGTACTGTCAGCTTGCGGATTTGGACCCGGCCCGCAGTCATGCCTTGGAGCATGTAATTATTGATAAGATTCAGGAATTAAACCTGGCCAAAGAGGTTGGCTTACAGGGACACCACGGTTTTAAACAAGTAGTGGAACAGACCGCAGAAGTTTTAAGTCGAATGGAGGAATCCAGCATTCATAAAGGGATGCACATATTCGGAACCATTCCCCGTGGCGAGGATGCCTGTGACTTTATTGCCCACTTACTACGCTATGAGAATGGCGAGAATGCTTCTCTGCGGAGGGTAATCTGCCGGTTGCTCGGGGTAAACCTGGATTGTGCGCTGGATAACCCAGGCAAAGAATGGGCTGATTCTATGACCTATGGTCAAGTCCTAGTTAGGGTCCAGCAATATGCCAAGGGTTTAATATCCGGTTTTCTGGCTGCTGAAGACCTGGGTCTGGAGGAAATTTCTCAATTGGCCCGCCGGGTGATGGCTGATGATATCAGATACCCGGAGTTCCTGGAAGAACTGGTATACCAAAAAGACCTGGTCCGGGTTATAGCCGGGCGTTTAGATGAGTGTGCGGAAATTGAAGCGCTGTTAAACGGTCTTAATGGCGGGTACATCGAAAGCGGACCGGCCGGACTAATCAGCAGGGGCCGGTGGGATGTTTTGCCCACCGGAAGGAATTTCTACGCTATGGACCCCTATAAACTTCCGACCAGGGCGGCTTGGAGAGTGGGGCGCAGCCTAGCCAACGGGCTTTTGGAAAAGTATACTTCAGATGCGGGACAACTGCCCGAAAATTGCGGCATGATCCTTTTTGCTACAGATATGATGTGGAGTGAAGGGGAACAGGTGGCTCAACTTCTCTACCTACTGGGGGTAGAGCCGGAATGGCGGCCAAATGGGCGGGTAAAGGGTTTGAAAGTATTGAATCTGGAAGAACTGGGGCGTCCCAGGATTGACATTACTGTCCGTATCGGTGGCATTACTCGCGATTGTTTCCCTAATTTAATAGATCTTTTGGATGAAGCAGTCTGCCTGGTGGCTGAATTGGATGAGCCGCCGGAGATGAACTATGTCCGTAAACATACCCTGGCTTTGTTGGAAAAATTGTCCGGTGCTGCTGACACAGATGACTATCGTTCGGCCACTGCCCGTATTTTTGGGTCGCGGCCGGGAACCTATGGGACCGGAGTTAACCTGGCGGTCAGCGCCAGCGCTTGGGAGAATGAGGCTGATTTGGCTGACATCTTCGTGGAATGGAGCGGTTACGTCTATGGGAAAGGTATTTTTGGTTTAGAAGCTAAGGACCAACTGGTTCACCAGCTGGCCAGTGTGGATTTAACTTTTAACAAGACGGCTACGGATGAATATGACCTCTTTGGCTGCTGCTGCCAGTATGCCTATCAGGGTGGTCTGACTACCGCGGCGGAAACCTTTTCCGGTCACCGGGTCAAGTCTTACTATGGTGATACCAGAGACCCTAACCGGGTTCATGTTTCTGATCTGTCAGACGAAATTGCCCGCGTAACCCGGACCAAGCTATTAAATCCCAAATGGATTGAGAGCATGAAAAAACACGGTTACAAGGGCGCCGGAGATATGGCCAAGCGGATTGGGCGGGTTTACGGCTGGGAGGCGACTACCCGGCAGGTTGATGATTGGGTTTTCGATGATATTACCCAGACTTATATCCTGGATGAAGAAATGAGAAAGTGGTTTGCCGAGCATAACCCATGGGCATTGGAGGAAATCGGCCGCCGGCTGCTGGAAGCCCACCGGCGTCAATTGTGGAATCCTGACCAGGAAGTGCTGGAGGGTCTGCAGGAAGCATATTTGGAAATCGAAGGCTGGATGGAGGAACTGATGGGTGATGTAGAAGGAGAGTTCCAAGGCGGCGCAATTGATATTATGAACATTAACGAAGTTAGAAGGAAGATTATTAATGAATAAATTTCAGCGGCTTGTTTACCCCTTCCCGGCCATTGCCGGACAGGAAAGGATGAAAAAAGGACTGATATTAAATGCCATTAACCCGCGGCTGGGGGGAATTCTGATACGCGGTGAAAAAGGCACGGCCAAATCTACCGCAGTCCGGGCGCTGGCGGCGCTGCTGCCGGAAACAGAGGTAGTCGCCGGCTGCCTGTTTAACTGTGACCCTAATGATATCTCCCGGCTTTGCGAACAGTGCCGGACCCTGCTGGCAGCCGGGGAAAAGCTGGAGAGAACCTCTCGGCAGGTGCAGGTTATTGATTTGCCGGTCTCGGCCACTGAAGACCGGGTAGTAGGCAGCCTGGATTTTGAACATGCCATCAAACACGGGGTGCGCCGGTTCGAACCGGGATTACTGGCCCAGGCCAACCGGGGGATCATCTATGTAGATGAAGTCAATCTCTTGGATGATCATATTGTGGATGTGCTTTTAGATGCCGCTGCCATGGGGATAAATGTAGTGGAGAGGGAGAGTGTTTCCTATGTCCATCCGGCAGAGTTTATCCTTGTTGGCACTATGAACCCTGAAGAAGGGGATTTGCGGCCCCAGTTGATAGATCGTTTCGGGCTATGTATAGAAGTGGAGGGGGTCAGGGACCCTGGGGAGCGGGTAGAAATCGCCAAGCGGCGGGAGGCTTTTGATGCTGATCCCATGGGCTTTATTGCCCGGTGGGCCGTTGAAGAGCAGGCTGTAAAGGACAGGATAACCGTTGCGCGCCAACTTCTGCCCAAAGTAACCATATCTTTGGGGTTGCTTGAATTAATTACCCAACTTTGTCTGGAAGGTTTTGTCGCCGGACACCGGGCCGACATTATTATGGAAGCAGCCGCCCGGACGATTGCGGCCTGGCATGGGAGGGAGGAAGTAACGGAACAGGATGTTTACGAAGTCGCGGATATGGTCATGTTCCACCGGATCCGGCAGGCGCCCCCGCCACCGCCGGAACAGCCCAAACCTCCCGAACCTTCCGAACCTGCCGGGGAACAACAAGAAGAACCGGAATCACTGGAGGAGCCTGAACCTGAACAGGCGCCGCCTGCCGAACAGGCAGATTCCGAGCCGGAGAAGCAGGAGGATGAATGGAATGAGCAGGAGCAGAATGAGCAGGAACAAAGCAATTCTCCGCCCGCGGTACCGCAGGAAATCGTTTTTGCCGTCGGTCAGCCGTTTCAGGTCAAGAGGATAACTCATGACCGGGACCGGATTTTACGGAAAGGCTCCGGGCGGCGCTCACATACCAAGACCGCTTCAAAGGCAGGGCGGTACGTCCGCAGTACTATGCAGAGAAAAAATGACGACCTGGCTTTTGACGCCACACTGCGGGCGGCAGCCCCTTACCAGGTGTACCGGCGGCGCGAGCAGATAGCCATTGCCATTGAAACTGCCGACATCAGGGAAAAAGTACGTGAAAAGCGCATCGGCAATTTCCTGCTTTTTGTGGTTGATGCCAGTGGGTCAATGGGGGCCCGGCAGCGTATGGTAGAGACCAAGGGAGCTATCTTGTCCTTACTGCTTGATGCTTACCAAAAAAGGGACCGGATAGGTATGATTGCCTTCAAAGGAAATACAGCCGAAGTGTTACTGCCACCTACTAACAGTGTGGAGATGGCCCATAAACTTCTTGAGGAACTGCCTACCGGCGGGAAGACGCCCTTATCTGCCGGATTAACTAAAGCCTATGGGGTTGCCAAGACCCAACTGCTGAAAGATCCCAATATTTCACCCCTGCTGATAATTATCTCTGACGGGAAAGGAAATGTAAGTATCGGTTCAGATAAACCCCTAAAAGAGGCGCTGCGGGCTGCTGAAATCATCCAGGAAGAGGAAAGGATCAAGTCCCTGGTCATTGACGTAGAAAATAAAGGTTTTCTTACATTTGGGCTGGCCCGGGAATTAGCCCACAGCCTTGGGGCAGAGTACCATAAAATTGATGAGTTGAAAGCCGATACCTTGGTTCAGGCAGTGGGCAGAGCAGTGAGTAGGGAGTAAATAATCACTGATAATCGGAAGGTGGAAATAAATATGAGTGAACTGAAAAAGATTTATCCCTTTGCTGCGCTTGTCGGGCAGGAAGAGATGAAAAAAGGACTGCTGCTTAATGCCGTTAATCCCAAACTTTCCGGGATATTGATCCGCGGTGAAAAAGGTACGGCCAAATCTACTGCGGTTAGGGCTCTGGCAGCTTTATTGCCGGAAATCGAGGTGGTTGCGGACTGCCTGTATGGCTGCAACCCTGATGACATAACCACCATGTGTATGAACTGCCGGGAGCGGCAGGCAAATGGTGAAACTTTACCCCGGGAGCGGCGAAAGATGCGGGTAGTGGATTTACCTGTCTCGGCTACCGAAGACCGGGTAGTGGGAACCCTCGATATTGAACAGGCTATTAAAAGAGGGGAAAAAAGGTTTGAACCGGGGGTCCTGGCCCAGGCCAACCGGGGTATCCTCTATGTCGATGAGGTTAACCTCCTGGATGACCATATTGTCGATGTGCTTTTGGATTCGGCGGCCATGGGGGTTAACACCGTAGAGCGGGAGGGGGTATCTTTTTCCCACCCGGCCAACTTCATCCTGGTAGGGACAATGAACCCGGAGGAAGGTGAACTGAGGCCACAGCTCTTAGACCGCTTTGGTTTCTGTGTTAATATCACCGGGATTATTGATCCTGCGCTGAGGGTGGAAGTGGTTAAGCGGCGGGCCGCCTTTGAAGAAGACCCGGAAAGTTTTGCTGACCGGTGGGAAGCGGAACAGGATAAACTCCGCCGGCAAATTATTGAGGCCAAAGCCCTCCTGCCCAAAGTACAGATTTCTGACGAGATGCTCTTTTTGATAGCCGGGATTGCCATAGAGATGGGGGTGGACGGCCACCGGGCCGACCTGATTATGATGAAGGCGGCCAAGACCATGGCGGCATTTAACGGCCGGGAAGAGGTCAGTGAAGAGGACGTACGCCAGTCGGTAGACCTGGCCCTGCTCCACCGCATGCGGCGTAAGCCCTTCCAGGAACTGGCCGTTGACCGGCAGAAACTGCAGGGTGTAATGGCCGGGTTTAAACATAGCCATGCCCATAATCATGCCCATAGTCATGCTCATACCAATACCGTGAAGTAGCTATCATTTAGTGAAGTTATTGGACTGGAGAAGTGATTTCAGAGGTGCCGGCCATGATAAAAATTAATCAGTTAACTAAGTATTACGGGAAAATCAAGGCTGTTAACGGGATTGACCTTCATGTGGGCGGAGGGGAGATTTTCGGCCTTTTAGGGCCCAACGGGGCTGGGAAAACCACGACGATCAGGATGCTCACCATGCTGGCCAAACCGTCCGGCGGCAAAGCGTTTATTAACGGGTATGAGATAACCCGGGATTTACTTAAGGTTAAAAAAGAAATCGGCGTTGTTCCCCAGTATATGAACCTTGATATAGAGATGACGACCTGGGAAAACCTGGAACTCCACGGGCGTTTGCATAAAATGCCCAAAGATGACCGCCGGAAGAGAATTCAAGAACTTTTGGACTATGTCGAACTCAGGGACCGGGCAGGTGACCTGGTTGGGAAGTTATCCGGCGGTATGAAAAGGCGGTTAATGGTCGCCAGGGCTTTGATGCATTACCCACATGTATTATTTCTTGACGAGCCGACTGTTGGGCTGGATCCCCAAACCAGGCGAAGAATCTGGGATTTGATTAGAAGAATGAATAATGACGGCATGACCGTCCTTTTAACCACCCATTATATAGAAGAATCCGAGATGCTGTGCCACCGGATAGGTATTATGGACCGAGGGCAGTTAATTGCCCTGGGTACCCCGGAAGAATTGAAGAAAAGGGTGGGGGAAGTTGTAGTTGAAACCCTCAACCAGGGGTGTACGAAATATAAATTTTTTGCTGACCGGGAACAGGCAGTCAAGTACGCCAGGAGTCTCAAGCAGAATGTCATTATCCGGGAATCCAATCTGGAAGATGTTTTTGTTGAACTGACCGGACGTAAGGTGGGTGATTAAAATAGGGTTTTGTATTGTTTTCTGGCGTGAAATGGTAGTCTTAAAAAGGAGACTATAGAAGTTTTTGGTTTCCCGGATGGTCAGTCCTTTTCTTTACCTGGTGGCTTTTGGCTGGGGGTTGGGACGGAGCATCCAAATGAATGGCGGTAACTACCTGCAGTTTGTGGTACCCGGGATTATTGCCTTAAGCGCCATGAATACCAGCTTCAATACTGTAGGCGCTTCCCTGAACATGAGCAGGCTTTACCATAAAACCTTGGAAGAATATTTAACTGCCCCCATCAGCGCTTTTTCCATAGTTCTGGGCAATGTGCTGGCAGGCAGCCTGCGCGGGATATTGGCTTCCATAATTATTCTGGGATTGGCCTTCGTCTTCGGGGCAAAAATAACCGTTAATTTCTGGTTTTTCCTGATTATCTTACTTACCTGTTTTCTGTTTGCTTCTTTAGGGGTTGTGGCAGCTATGACAATTGATTCTCATGAGGATATGTCGAACTTTTCTACTTTTGTTATTTTACCTATGTCTTTTCTATGTGGTACTTTCTTTTCTTCAGAGAAGCTTCCGGAGTTTATCCGGTATTTCATTGAACTGCTGCCTTTAACCCATGCCAGCCAGTCTTTACGGGCGATAGCATGGGGTTATGATTTTCCTGCAGTATCGTTACTGGTGTTCTTAGGTTATTCTGTGGTTCTGTTTGCTGCCGGTGTTATAGTAGTACGGAAAGTCAAGTGATCCTGTTTAACAGGATTGAAAAGGGAAGCCGACAGGTTAAACCATACCGCATAAGGGTTTGAGACATTTGATCTTAACCCTTTTTCATTTTTTTATGAGGTATTTTCTATTAGATTCTTTTATTATTTTACCAATTAACATAATTTATATTAATTGGTAAAATAAAATTTATTTATGTATACTATGAATAGTATTCTAATTAATAATTTCCACTGGTGTGATGTTACATAGGAGGGCTTAATTATGAGAAATAATTCACATCCCACTATTGCTATAAGTAATAGGATGTTTTTTTTAACTCAGGACCTGATTAATTATGCTTTGAAAACCAACTGTGGTATCGATTATTCTTTTGAAGCTCAAAACCTCTCGGATTTGAAGCAGGAGGCGGTATATATTGAGAAGATTGCGAGAGAGGACTTGGATATCAGGTATCACTGCCCATTTAAATCTATAGAATTTGCTCATGTCGATAAAAATACAGCAGATTATTCCCTGCAATATTTAAGGGACTGTGTAGATGTGGCCGGCAGTTTTGGTGGAAAATATTTGACGACCCATATTGGCTTGGGTTTTAAGTCACCAAATAACATAGATTATGAGAACGCCGTGGTAAATTTATCAAAACTTGTAGATTACGGAGACAAGAAAGGAATAACTGTTTGTTTGGAAAATTTGACAACCGGATGGACTAATAACCCCCGGGCATTTCTTGAGTTAATCGAAAAAACGGGAGCAAGCGTTACATTCGATCTTGGACATGCAAACTCATGTCCGTCAGTTATTGAAAATCAGTGTACAAGCGTTGAATTCTTGAGAACAGTCGATTCTTATCTTATCAATGCCCATGTATACGAGATAGAAAAGATTGATGAAAAAACGCTTGAACCTTATCATGTAGCCCCTCAGAATTTAGATATAATCAGGCCTTTGTTATTGGAATTGATTAATAACACTAAATGCGATTGGTGGGTTATCGAACTTAGAGACCAAGAAGAGGTAAAACACACTCGTTATCTGCTGGAATCATTTTTGGATGAGATTTAAGGAGATAAAAATGATTGTTGCCAAAAAAATATATAAAACTTTTATCTCTAAAGATGGCCGAAAAGTCGAGGCCCTAAAAGATGTGAACCTAAGCATAAAACAGGGTGAATTTGTTTCCATTGTGGGACCCAGTGGCTGTGGAAAAACTACACTTCTCCGTATTTTGGCGGGGCTTCTGAAGTATGATTCAGGTCAACTGCTGATTAATGATAGTGTGCAGAAAAAAACAAACAATGGTATAGGCTATATGTCACAGGCAGATTCCTTATTGCCTTGGCGCAATGTAATTAAGAATGTTGAGTTGGGGTTAGAACTAAGAAATGTAGCTTCCAGGGAAAGAAAAAGAATTGCTCAGGAACTTATTGAACGAACCGGACTACGAGGTTTCGAAAAAAACTATCCGTTTGAATTGTCTGGAGGCATGAAAAAACGGGTAGCTTTTATTAGAACACTGGCATATGCCCCTTCAATAATATTTATGGATGAACCTTTTGGGGCGTTGGATGTTCAAACAAGAGATATGCTTGAAGATGATATTCTTCGCATTTGGGGTGAAACAAAAAAAACAATAGTTTTTGTCACTCACGATTTATCTGAGGCAATTGTTCTTGCCGATAGGGTTTTTCTAATGACAGCCAGACCTACGACTATCAAAAGTGATTATAAAATTGCCCTGCCCAGACCACGAACTACAGATATCAGGCTTACTCCCGAATTCAATAGAATTTTAAGAGAATTATGGAACGATTTGAGTATGGAAGTTAAAAAATCTCGGGGGGAGTCGGATGAGAAAATTTAAACTGAAACCAAATCTCATAGTAACAGTTCTTAGAGTATTAATTTTATCATTATTTTTTATTAGCTGGGAGATAGGTGCGCGTACCGGGGCGCTTGATACATTCTTTTTCAGCAGCCCCTCAGAAATTGCAATTGATCTGTATAAACTATTTTTTACAGGGAAAATTTATCCTCATATAATTATGACGATGAAAGAAGTGTTTATCGGTCTTTTACTAGGTTCGCTATCGGGAATTTTATTTGGCATTGTTCTGGGGAAATTCGAAATTCTTGCCAGAGTATTGGACCCGGTGATAATGGGACTTTACGCAATACCTAAGATTGCGATTGCGCCCTTATTCATTCTCTGGTTTGGACTTGGGATAACCGCAAAAATAGTTTTTGCTTGGGTAGTAGTGTTTTTTTTGGTTTTCTTCAATACCTATGCAGGGATGAAAAGTGTTAATCTGGATCTTATTGATTCTGTCAGGGCAATGGGAGCCAATGAATGGCAAATACTATTGAAAGTATCAATTCCTTCCTGTGTTCCCTGGATATTTGTCGGTTTAAAGACGAGTTTGGGAGCCTCTTTAATTGCTGCCATTGTAGGCGAGTTTGTGGCTGCTGATACTGGTCTTGGATATTTGATTATGGAAGGTTCAACCCTATTCATGACGCAAAGGGTTCTGTCCATAGTTTTGCTCTTATCAGTGATTGTTATTGCTATGGATATTTGCCTGAGGAAGATAGAGAACCATTTTCTTAAGTGGAGGCCTAGCGATGAGTCAAAGATATAAGCCTTTGTTTGTCGGGAATAAATGTTGAAAAGGGGAGGAGTTTTAATGATACGGAAACTCATGGCGATATCATTAATCGTATTTCTATTAGGAATTGGTATTGTGGGATGTACTACTGCTGAAAAAAAAGATGACAAAATAGAAACAAAAACAGAAGAGAAAAATGAAGCTAAAAAACCTGAAAAAGCAAAGCTTACATACGTAGAACCGGGGCGTTATCTAATAAAACTTCCCATACTTTTAGCTGATGCAAAAGGCTATTTTAAGGAAGAGGGTCTGGATGTTGATGTTAAGATAGCACCTAGCCAAAAAGCTTTTGAAGCATTGATTGCAGGTGAATCTGACTTTATTGCGGTATCTTATGGTTCACAAATGAAAATTAATCAACAGGGTAAGAAAGTGCAATCAGTTTGCAACATTACCAGTAATTGCTTGTTTCACCTGGTTGCGTTCTCGGATATAAAATCTATTGAGAATTTGAAAGGAAAAAGAATCGGTGTTCCTAAGGTTGGGGAAGAAGTTACGGCTGTTATCCGGGCTGCCCTGAAAAAAAAAGGGCTGGATCCTGATAAAGATGTAAAATGGATACCGGTTGGAATACAAGGAACAATGATTGCCGCAATGAAGAATCATGAAGTAGACGCAGTAGGCGCCGTTGGGGAATGGAGAGACCATTTGCTGAGAGCTGTACCTGACACACATGTCGTAGTGGACTATTCAAAACAGTCTGATCTCAAGGAGTATTTAGGCGCTGAAACATATCCTCTTGCCCATGTTCAATTAACTTCTGAATTCATAGAGAAAAATCCTGAGACAACCCAACGTATTGTGAATGCTGTTATGAAGTCTTTGCAGTTCATAAATACTCATACCCCCGAAGAATGTATTGATGTTGTGAAAGACAAATACTGGGCGGATGCGGATAGAGACGTTTTAGTCAAGTATTTAACCGAAATTAAAGGCGCCTTCAGCCCAAATGGAATCACCTCAAAGGAAGGTTATGATGTTGTTGTCAGAGTAAACAATGGAAGCGGTTTATTGGATCTGCCGGCTCCTGCTTTTGAAGAAATCACAAATTTAGAATTCGTAAAAAAAGCTGACAAAGTACTGGGTATAGAGATAAAATAAACATATAGATATACCAGCCTTTTCTAAACCCAAAATGTTATGGACAATTGGAATGCCTTCATGATACAATATCGTCAAATAAATAAATAAATAAGAGTAAGTGATCCTGTTTTCACAGGATTGAAAAGGGAAGCCGGTTTGAATCCGGCGCGGTCCCGCCACTGTAAAAGGGAGCCTGTCTGCATGATGTCACCGGAACATTCCGGATAAGGCGCAGCACAGGCAATGACCTTGAGCCAGGAGACCTGCTTGCTTTGACTCACCGCCGGTACCCACGATGGATGGGGAGGAAGAAAGCTTTTAGCTTTTTTTGCCCTCTGTATAATTGTGCAGAGGGCATGTTATTTTAACAATCAAATATATTGGAATAGGTGTTTTACCCTGGGGGGTAAAACTTAAATAACGGTATCCGTGTTGATTGCTTAAGGCCGAAGAATGAATGTAAACCCGAATCAATAACTTGCATTCATGATGACCCGGAAACAAGCAATCGGTCTATTCTAATGCACCGCAGGCTAAGGAGGTGATTAGATTAGGCCGTTTTTCTTTTTCACTTCCCTGGTCCGGACAGACCAGGGTTTATTATTTGTGGAAAAAAGCTAAGAAAGGAAGAGTAAAAATGACTATTAGAAATTATCGAAGGCGCAGGACATTTTTAGGCGCAACTATTATTGCCATAATGAGCCTATTATTATCATTTACCATACCAGATCAAGCAGTAGCAGCAGATTCAATACTGATGGAAAAGGCCGTGCAATTTCTTAATCGGGATTACGCTGATAATGGTATAAATAATTCCGATGCCGGTGTGGGATCTTACGCTGTTTTTGTTTTAACTCAAGCAGGTATTGATGTTGGCGCCTGGAGGCATGATGGTATAAATCTAAAGGACGCGATTATAAACACTGTCGGGAATGATATGGTAAACGCGGATAAAGTTTCGGCAAAGGGTCTGGCGCAGGATTTGGCAGCTGCTAAAATACTTGGCCAAAATGAAATTGTAGATAAATTAATCCAGACTCTAAAAAGCAGACAGAAAATTACTGGATTTGATGATTCAGGAGCGCTGAGTATATACAGTAATATGCCGTCTTTTGAAGTTATCAGCAGGGTTGGCATGTTAGACCGGTTTGATTTAAATCTGACCAAAAACTATATTTTCAGCGCTCAGAATAAGACGGAAAGCGATAAAAACTTTGGCAGCTGGGGTTCCCTGGATGATGGGAAATATTATGCTGATTTTAATGCTACGACTGAAGCAATCAGGACTCTTGACAGCATGGATATTGAAAAGAAGGACCAGCAGATTCAGAAAGCAATTGAAGATGGCCTGACCTGGATAAAAAAACAACAAAAGAATGACGGCAGTTTTGTTGCCGGGATGGATGACCCTTTAATTGATACCTGTGAGGTGTTGGTGACTTTAAAAACGCTGGGCAAAAATCAAAACAAATGGGTGTCAGGCACTGGAAAGTCTCCCCTGGATTATTTTATGAATAGCGCTCTAAACGCTGACGGAAGCTTTGGCAGTTCACAAAATGACATGGATGCTATTTGGGTGGTTTGGACCTGCCGGGCGCTTCAGGAAGAAATTAATACATATCTGCAGTCAGCCAAGCAAGCATCTTCTTACCAAAACAATTTCGGTGAAAAAATATTTAAAGACATCAGAGGGCACTGGGCGGAACAAAAAATAACCGATTTAGCTAAATTGGAAATCATAACTGGTTACGAAGACGTTACATTTGTCCCCGAGGGCAAAGTAACGCGAAATGAAATTATTGCGATGATTGTTAAAATGTTAAATTCAGAACCGGCTTCAACGCAGGATCTAAATAAGTTAAAAGAAAAATTCAGTGATGCCGAAAAAATCCCCAGCTGGGCTGAAGGCAATGCTGCCATAGCTCTAAGAGAAGGGATTGTTTCAGGCTACCAGGAATCAGATGGGACTTTTAATTTTAACGGAGGTACATATGTAAGCCGGGCTGAATTGGCTACAATTCTTGGAAAGATTATTGAAGAGAAGTTGGATCAGGCAACCATGAAGACGTTGTCTTTTACCGATATAGACAGGATTCCGGGTTGGGCTAAAACAGGTATTGGTATTGATTGTGCCCAGGGTATCATCGGCGGATATCCGGATGGGAGCTTTAGACCTGACAACACGGTAGTGCGGGCGGAAGCTGCCGCTATGATATGGCAGACATACGCACTATTATAAACTAAGAAAAATTAGCGGAGGAATATATAATGAAATTACGTCAAGCGGTTTACCGGAAATTAAGTTTGTTTTTGATTTTATTAATGGCTGCTGCCTTTGTAATGCCAATTGGAGCAGTAAGCGCAGCCGTTTCCACCAAAGACAAGGCGGTAAAATTTTTACAGGACGATTTTAACACCAGAGGCGTGCAAAACAACGACCTTGGAGTAGGCTCTTACGCCTTATTTGTTTTAAACGAAGCGGGCGTGGATGTGAGTTCATGGGTTTATAATGGCACAAGCCTGAAAGACGCGGTGATTGACGCAGTCTATGATGACATAAGCAATCAGGGTGCGAACTCTGCCAAAATATTGGTCCAGGACCTGGCCGCTTCGGTAGCCTTAAACAAAACTGATTATAAAAATCAAATACTTCAAATCTTAAAAAACAGGCAAACCAGTACTGGGTTTGACGGCGGTGACTACGGTATATTCTCCAACATTCCGGCTTTTGACCTTCTGGGCAGGACGAATTTGATTAGCGAAATAAATACGAACCAGGCCAAAACGTATATTTTAGGAGCCCAGGATACAACGGCCAGTGACGCAGCATACGGTAGCTGGGGTTATACCTATAGTGGAAGCTATTATCCTGATTTTATAGTTACGGCGATGGCGGTAAGGGTCTTAAACAGTTTAGATCCGGGTAAAAGTGATTCTATGATACAGCAAGCTATCAGCAGCGGATTAAACTGGATGAAAAATCAGCAGCAGGCTGATGGAAGTTTTCTTGCCGGTTGGGATGATCCCTTAATCGACACCTGCGAAGTAATTTTGACTTTGAAATTAACGGGTATCGACCCAACAACCTGGATCAGCAGTGGAGGCAGGAGTGCAGCTGACTATTTGGCCAGTGAAGCCATGAATCCTGACGGAAGCTTCGGGACATCAAAAAACGATATGGATGCCATTTGGTTCCTTTCTGCTAATAATTTATTGGATACCCAATTTTATCTTGAGCCTTCCAGTGCGACCATGAATACAGGCGATAAAAAGCAATTAAAGGCGATCTGGAAAAATGCCAACGGGACAACTGATGTAGCGCAGTACGCAGACTGGTCTGTGGGGGACAGCAGCATTGTCAGTATCGAAAGTAATGGTCTGGTCAGCGCTTTAAAAGCAGGTCAGACGGTAGTCAAGGCAGTTTACAACGGGGTTACGGCTTCAACTGCTTTGACTGTAAGTTCTTCGCCTGACACAGGCGGCGGGACGGTACCGACCACAAAGAAGGTGGGCCTGGCTGTGGTTGGTACGAGTGGTGAACTTTTATTTGGCCCAGCTTCTGTTTCAGTAACACAAAGCAATAAATGGGGGCTAACTGTCCTGGGTGCTTTAGATTCATCAGGCATTTCCTACCATAGCACCAATGGGTCTTACGGCATTTTGGTTGATTCAATCGAGGGGCAAGCCAGCAGCGGGCTAACCGGATGGATGTATGTTGTTAACGGACAGATCCCCGGTGTCAGTTCTGAAAAATACAATATTAATAGCGGTGACAATATCATCTGGTATTTCAGTAAAAGCATGGATCAGCAGCCCCCTAAATGGGACGACTTGGTGAACCAGAAACAGACTTCATCCGGGAGTACCAGCGCGCAAACTCCTATCCAAACGGTTGCCCCGGTTAGTGATACCTCCTTAAATGCAGCCGTCCAGAATGCCGACTCAGTCGGCATGGTTGTCCTGCAAACGGATAATACTCAAACTGCATTAGCTCTATCAAACGATCAGTTGAGCAAAATATTGAGCACGGGCAAGCCCTTGGCCGTTACTGTCCAGGGAGTGCAGTTTGTGCTATCCGTAGATAGCCTCAAAGTTCCAGAGATGACGGCTGTAAATGCAGCGCAGCTACAACTAAACGCTCAGAAATTAGGTAACGGGGATGCCCAAAGTCTAATTAAGCCTTTTGCCGATAAATTAGAATTGGCTGGCGACGTTTATGAGTTAAATGCATTGGTGGTAAATAAAGACAGCTCGCAGCAAAAAATCAAGCAGTTTCCTGACTGTAAGATATCATTGCCGGTACCCGAGGCATTGCGGGAAGCGGCAACGACTGGCAAGATAATGGCCTACCGATACAATGAAGATAGCAAAGTGTGGGAACAAATGGGCGGAACATACGATGCAGCCAGCGGTACCATCATCTTTAAAACCAATCATTTCAGTAAGTACGCCCTACTAGAAGATGTTTCGCCGGGTAATTTCAAGGATGTCGCTGGACACTGGGGGCAAAAAGAAATTGAGTTCATGGCCACCAAAGGTTATGTGATCGGAGTAGGTGACAAAAAATTTGCGCCGGATAACAAAGTCACCAGGGCTGAATTTGTCACCATCCTGACCCGTGTGGCTGGGTTGAAGGCTAATCCTGGCGGGGCGGTGCGTTTCAGTGATGTGCCTACCGACGCCTGGTACCGGGGCGCGGTGGGCGCAGCAGTCAACGCCGGTCTGGTAACTGGGGTAGGGAAAGACAAATTTGCGCCAGACCAGCTAATCACCCGCGAGCAAATGGTTGCCATGATTGTACAGTTGATGGCGAAGAATGGCCTGAATACCTCCATCAGTGACACCGATGCGGTTAAGGTGCTGGCCAAATTTATAGATAAAGCAGATATCTCCTCATGGGCGCACATGCCTGTAGCCTTTCTGGTTCGGGAGCAATTGATGAGCGGTAGGGCTAGCAACCAGTTTGCGCCGCTTGGTAATGCCACACGGGCGGAAGCCACGGTAGCGCTTTATCGGGCACTACAAAAGTTACCACAGTTAGGAAAATAAGCAGGGATTTATCCCGCATCTTTAATGAGGTGGTTTAATGAAACAAAAGTTAATTTATTTTATTGCCTTGCTGGTAATTTTGGCTGGAGCAATCGGGCCGGCTTTATACATGCACAAAACCGTTAGTTCAAACCAACCAGACAAACAGGTGGAAATCAGCAAAACAGCCGATTATGGCTTAAAGGAGCAGGGTAATACTACAGACCGGAGTCAGACTGCTGCCAGTAATAGTCAAGTTTCTTCTGAGGTGAATAAAGACCAGCCTGCCGCGGAAACAAAACAAGGCAGTACGGCGATAAAACAACATAATTCTACGTCCGCCAGTATTTCCCGGGAAACTATGCCACGTTCCCAGGTTTCAAACAATAGTATACCTGTCGTAGCGCCTGAGAGCGGCTGTAAGGTGGGGATTGCCGTTGTAGGAGAAAGTGGCGAATTTCTGTTTGGACCTGCGCAGGTTATTGTCAAAAAGGACAACAAATGGGGAATCACAGCCATGGGCGCGCTTGACGCCGCCGGAATTCCCTACGCCATGAAACCTACTTGGCCTGATTTTGTTGATTCGATTAGCGGTCAGGCTTGCCGTGGTGTGGCAGGGTGGATGTATAATGTAAACGGTGACGTTCCCATGCATATGGCTGATAAACATCCAGTGAAAACAGGGGATAAAGTAATATGGTGGTACAGTAAAAGTATGGATCAGCCCACTCCCCAATGGGATGATCTGGTTCAAAAAAAGTAGAGGAGAGGCAAAGTGTTTGATAAGCTTTTCTATCAGGAAAAAGGCCTTTTCTTGCAAAGCCTTCACCCTGCTACAGTCCTTGTGTACCTTAACGTACTCTTTGTGCTCAGCTTGCTCTACCAAAATCCACTTTATCTTTTAGGCCTGTTTTTTTTCCTTGTCCTTTTAATTATAGAGGTAGATGGAATGGAGGCATGGTCTGGGTTTTTGAAAGCAGGCGTATCTTTGATGCTTATTATCATGATTATCAACCCTCTTGTAATCAGGGCCGGTGCCACGATTATCTGGCACGGCCCTGAACTGCCCATCCTGGGTAAGCTTGATATATCGATGGAAGCTCTATATTATGGAGCAGTTTCGAGTATCAGACTATTGGTCATTATTAGCATATTCTGTCTTTACAACCTGATGATCAATCCGGACAAGGTTCTGAACCTTTTTTCAAAAGTGGCGGGCAAATCAGTTCTAATGATTGCCTTATCCACGAGAATGTTACCCACCATGGTTAGAGACTTAAAAAGGATAAAGGAAGTGCAGCAGTTTCGCGGCGTTGATTTTGACGAAGGAAGTTTGTGGGCGAGAGTAAAAAAATACTCCTGTCTTTATAATGTCCTGCTTCTATCATCACTGGAAGATTCCCTGGAGATTGCCGAATCCATGCAGGCAAGGGCTTTTGGGAGCGGTAAACGTTCAGTTTACAGCCGGAACATTTTAAGGCCCAGAGATATCATTTGCATGGTGGCCAGTTTTCTGGCCCTGTTTGCTGCAATCTGGGGTTTGCAATACGGGTATGGTCAATATACATTTTATCCGCAGGCAGATTTTCTGATCAAGGACAGGATAACCCTTACCACTCTGTCCGTTGTGATTTTTTATTTGTCTGCGCCGATCATTTTGAGCGAGGGGTGGAAAAATTGCCGCTTTTTAAAGTCGAAAATTTAACCTATTATTATCCTGAAACTGAAAAAGCCGCCCTAAGAGGCATAAATTTAGAGATCGAGGAAGGAGAATTCATTCTGGTGGCAGGTGGTTCCGGTTCGGGCAAGTCCTCCTTGGCTAGGGTATTGGCAGGACTAATCCCTGATTTTTACGGGGGCCGGATCGGAGGCAGGGTTTTCTTTAAAGGGAAGGATATTAGAACAATGGACCGTCGGAAGTTGGCTATGGAAGTGGGCATGGTTTTCCAGGACCCGGAGAAACAGATGGTGCAGTCATATGTAGAGGCAGAAATTGCCTTTGGCCTGGAGAATCTGGGACTGGATACTGAAGAGATGTCACGCAGGATTGCTGAGGTGATTAGCTTCATGAATTTGACATCAATCAGGGAGATGTTTACGGCCAATCTCTCCGGCGGTCAGCAGCAAAAACTGGCTCTGGCTGCTGTTTTAGCCATGCAGCCGCACGTGCTAATCCTTGATGAACCCACCTCCCAGTTGGATCCCGTTTCGGCGGAAGAGATATTGAATTTGGTAAAGCGGCTTAATGAGGAGATGGGCTTTACAGTGATCATGATCGAGCAACGGCTGGAGCGGTGTTTTCATTTAGCGGACCGGGTCCTGTTCATAGAACGAGGCGAAATTGTTTGTGATGGAAAGGCACAGGAAAAAGCTTGTGAGGCAATAAAAATGGGCCTCCCTTTTGTACCGCCGGTGGCCAGGTTTTTTGCCGACCTAAATTTCCCTTCGGTGCCCATAACGGTGAAGGAAGGCAGAAAACTCTTACGCTCCTGCCTTAGAGGGAAAAAACCTACCAGTAAGATACAATTTGGTTTATGTCGTAATAATGTTCATGTTGAAGATTTAAGAGAGCAAAATAGCGTGGTTAGTTTGAAAAACGTCTGGTTTACCTACCCAGGGGGGCAGGAGGTCTTAAAAGATGCCAGTCTTGATATCAAGGAAGGAGAATTTGTAGCTATCCTGGGCGAAAACGGCGCGGGGAAATCAACCTTGCTTAAACACATGATAGGAATGCTTAAGCCCGGACGGGGCAAGGTTCATGTGTTGGGGAAAGACATAAGTAAGAACGGGTATAAAGAGATTAGAAGGCTTACGGCGTATCTGTCCCAAAATCCCAATGATTATCTCTTTCAGGACACTGTGGAAGATGAACTTCTT
Organism: Firmicutes bacterium HGW-Firmicutes-8; assembly: GCA_002840165.1. Lineage (GTDB taxonomy): Bacteria > Bacillota > Thermincolia > Thermincolales > UBA2595 > GW-Firmicutes-8. The sequence goes on along the minus strand of PGZN01000001.1, from coordinate 77,940 downwards.
TTTACCTTGAAGAATTTTGCCTTAACGGATATATCTGTTGTTGATGAAATGCTGGAAAAATTTCATCTATCCAGGTACCGCAAAACAAATCCACGGGACCTAAGCAGCGGAGAGAGGCAAAGGGTTGCTCTGGCTTCGGTTCTGGTTACCAGACCCAGGCTAATTATCCTTGACGAGCCGACCAGAGGGGTTGATTTTCGCCTGAAGGCAGACCTGGGCAAGTTCTTGCAAAAGGAGGCAGAAAAAGGCAGTACGGTAATTGTAGTGACCCACGACGTGGAGTTTGCCGCTGAATTTGCCGCAAAAGTGGCGATGATGTTTTCAGGAAGAATTGTTAGTGATGGAGAAAAGCATGAAGTGCTGGGTAAATCCATATTCTACTCTCCTCAGATAGGCAAAATGTGCATGGGCATCTGCGAGGGAGTGCTCACTTTTGCCGAGGCACAGGAGATTATATTTCCTCTTATTGAGGATAAGAGGACAATTACGCTTCTAAGAACAGGAGAGAATGCGTGATGGGAACAAACTGGGGTTTTTATACAACCATGATCGGCATTTTTTCTGTTGCCTTGCTCATGTTCAGCATGGAGAAAAAAGGAGAACTTACCGCGCGGCAGGTATCCATTACTGCCGTGTTGGCTGCATTGTGTGCAGCAGGTAGGGCGGTAACGGGTGTCGGTCTGCTTTTTTTGCAGCCCACAATGTTTTTGGTGGAAATAACAGGTTTTGTATATGGGGTGCAGATCGGTTTTTTTGTAGGTGTAATGACTCCTTTAATTTCCAACTTCTTTATGGGCCAAGGTTCCTGGACGCCCTTTCAGATGCTTTGCTGGGGGATGTTAGGTGTTTCCGGGGCGGTAGTCAAGGCTCTATTTCCTGGAGCAGGGAATAAAACCTTGACTACGCTTTGTTTTTTCTGGGGCTACCTTTACGGCGCTATTATGGACGTTTGGCAGTGGAGCGTCTTTATGCGTCCGCTGACATTCAAGACCTATTTTCTCATATTGGCGGCGGGTTTCAGCTTTGATTCCCTGCGGGCCATAGGCAACCTGCTTTTTTGCGCCGCTTTGGGTTATCAGACCTTGAAGATATTGCAATACTTCCACAAGAAAATGGATATTCAATATCTGGAAGATTTATAAAGGGAGGTTATATGTTTAGTATAATGAGAAGAATGTTGCTGGTTTTTCTATTTTCACTGTTCCTTTTCCTTATCACACTAGGAGCGTTTTTTACTGATATGGCAAAAGCAGCCTCCGCTAAAATGCCTGAGGTAGAGTGGTCCCATAATTTTGAAAAAGGAGAGGGCCACTTTGTAGCGCAGATAAAGGATGGCGGATATATTTTAACTGGCTGGACAGAGTCCCGGCAGGAAGGTTCTGATGTTTTCCTAGCCAAGTGTGACCGTGATGGGAACAGATTGTGGATGAAAACTTACCAGGGCAATGGTTACAGCGACGGCCACTGCGTGCAGGAAATCAGTGGAGGTGGTTTTATCATTGTCGGTGAGACCAAGTCTAAGTATGGGTATGACCATGATGTATATGTTGTGAGAACTGATGAAAAAGGTGGCCAAATGTGGGCAAAAACCTTTGGTGGTACGCGCTGTGACTATGCCTGGGCTGTTCAGCAGACGAACGATGGAGGGTTCATTGTTGCCGGAGGAACAGAGTCCTTTGGTGCAGGAATATATGATGTTTACTTAATCAAATTAGATTCTTCCGGTAACGAGATCTGGGAAAAAACCTATGGAGGGACAGGCTCTGACTGCGCATATGCCGTAAGGCAGCTTGACGACGGAGGTTACCTGGTTGCGGGAAATACTGACTCATTTGGCGCGGTCAATCCCGACGTTTATCTTATAAAGACGGATGGCAATGGGAAAATGATATGGCAGAAAACATATGGCGGCAAAGGCTCTGATTATGGCTGGTCTTTGCTGAAAGCTGAAGACGGCGGATATTTAATTGCCGGGGAGAAAGAAATTGTCAGCGACCAGGGTGGTGGATTTGCGGCTTATCTGATAAAAGTCGGCCATGATGGAAATGAGCTTTGGGAAAAAACTTATGCAAAAAAAAGCGGAAGTTCGTTCTATGCTGTCAGCCAAGCGAATGATGGTGGTTTTATCCTGACCGGCAAAAAAGAGTCCACTAGGGGTGGTTATAATCTCTATGTGGTTAAAACAGATAGAAACGGTGCCCTCGTTTGGGAGAAAACAATTGAAGGTAGTGGCAGCAACAGCGGTTACGCGATTTTGCAGGCTAAAGACGGCAGCTCTATAATAGTGGGGAAAAAAGGAATTGAAAAGAGTGCTGGAAGTGATATTTTACTGTTAAAATTGAAATCGGAGAGCAAACAGAATGTCATCTTTTTATTGTCACTTGGTATTACAGCGGCTTTTATTGTTGTGGGTTCGATAACGGTTTATCTTTACTTTAAGAGAAAGAAGGATAAATAATGGCTGGATTGGTTCATATATATACTGGCAGCGGGAAGGGGAAGACAACCGCCGCAGTAGGTCTTAGTATAAGAGCATATGGAAGAGGATTTAAAGTACTTATGATACAATTCCTTAAAGGCACCACAACAGGAGAAATGAGCACAGTAGATAAACTTGGATCTAGTTTTATTATCTATAGGGAAGAGAAATTTAAAAACTTCTCATGGGATATGAGCGAGGCTGAGCTTAAAGAACAAAAAACAATTCAACAAGAATTGTTTGACTACGCTGTTAATGCTGCAATGAGCAATAAATGGGATTTAATAATTTTTGATGAGATTTTTGCTGTTTTAACTTTAGGCTTAATTCCTATCAATAATGTTATTGATTTTATCAATAGCAAACCAGACAAGTTAGAAATAGTTTTAACCGGGAGAAATGCCCCTGCGGAAATTATTGAGATAGCTGATTATGTGTCTGAAATAAATCCTATAAAGCATCCAATAAATATGGGGATATCAGCAAGGGAAGGAATTGAGTTTTGATTTGTAAAAGAGGAACCGCTTTTAAAATAACAAAAATGAACTAAAAAGCTAAGGATTTAAAAATTCCTTATCTTTGATGAAGGCTATGCCTGATTTTAAAAGAGAATTTGCAGAAGCTGCCAACATTGTGGGAATAGCGAGGAAAAATGAAAATTCGGCAACTCATAAGATTTTGTATTCAAACTGCCCTAAACCTTATTCTATCTACATACATCCTTGCGGTCGTGACAGCTATGCTGATATTATGCAATATAAGAGTTTTGAATCGCATTTCTGTTCAATTTTTATTATACGAAACAGTTAATTATTGCACCTAAAAGTGTTATTTAGGGGCCGCTGAGCAGCCGCCGAACCCTTGATAATACTGGGATTACAGGCTATTTTATGAATGTACAGGAAATGCTGAAATAAGTGCAAAATCCTTGCACATGTTTCCCCGAGGGGAAAAAGTTTAAAAGGGAAGTCAGTTGAAGCTGACGCGGTACCCGCCACTGTAAAAGGGAGTCCACTCACCAAATGTCACGACAACCTACGGGAGGTTAGGGAGGTGAAACCTGTGTCTTTAGTTATCTTACCTGATACGGGCTAAAATTCTTGAATCATTCAGTTGGCGAAGGATTTTTTTAGGCGTTTGGGACTCTGTAATTATACTTTCCGTAGGTTTTAAGGATGAACAAAATTCACAAAAGAATATGTCTGGAGTAAGTGCTTTTCTCTGAGGAGGAAGGCTTAAAAGGGAAGCCGGTGCAAATCCGGCGCGGTCCCGCCACTGTGTTGGGGAGTCTTTTTGCAAATGTCACTGGTAACCCGGGAAGACGCAAAGAGGTAATGAACCTGAGCCAGGAGACCTGCTTGCTTTATTTTATCACTGACCCACGGCGGATGGGAGGGATGAATATATCGAAGATTGGTCGATTATTTAACTCTTTACACGTTGTGTAAAGAGTTTTAATTTTGAATGAGTTGATGAAGATCAAGATTTTGGTTTAGAACTATGAAAAGTGAAGGAGATCAAGAGGATGCAAAATTGCAAAAAAATCAATAAAATAGTTAGTTTGCTGCTGGTTTTATTTACAATGGGAACATTTTTCACTGCAGTGCCGCCAGTTTATGCTGCACATACTATGAAAATCACTGCTAAGCAGTTCGTGCAAAATGATTACAGTCAAAACGGAGTGCAAAATACCAAATACGGGACTAAAATCGATTCATATGTACTATATAGACTTAATCAGGCCGGCATAGATGTTAGTAATTGGGACAAAGACGGTATTAAACTTGAAGATGCGGTATCAGATTTAGTGTACAGCGATATAACAAATGAGGCAGCGTTATCTGCAAAAGTGCTGGCCCAGGATTTGGCGGCGGCAACGGTATTGAACAAGGTAGACTATGCCAACACATTGGTTCAAATTCTTGCTGCCAGACAGACAACAAATGGATCGAACGGAATTGATGCAAACGTGTCTTATGACATCCCGGCTTTTGATCTACTTGGCGCAACAGGGCGAATTAATGAGATGAACACTGTTAATGCCAAAGTATATATTTTAGGGCAGCAGCAAAATTCTACTGTGAACGGCGTTGTGTATCACTGGTGGGGTTCCCCATATTATGGTACATATTATGCTGATTTAGTTACCACCGCCAAAGCCATTAGGGCGCTTCATTATCTGGATATTGACAACAATGATTCTGACATTCAGGATGCTATCAATAACGGATTGGCTTGGATGAAAAACCAACAAAAACCGGACGGTAGTTTCGTAGTATATGAAGGGATGGACGATCCCGTCAAAAACACTGCGGAAGCGATAATTACCCTGAACGTATTGGGTATTGATCCGACGGCTGATGCATGGAAGAGCAGTGACGGCAATAGTGCGGTCGACTATTTGCGGAACCATGCGTTAAATACAGATGGCAGTTTTGCCGGTACAAATAGTCAGGCTGCGGCTTTGTTCCTGTACGCTTATAATTTGGCGGGGCTAGATGCGGGAGATACGGCACTGTCACTGGACCCATCCAGTAAGACGCTGGATTACGGTGACCAACAGCAGTTTACGGCGACGCTGGAAAATGGTGATGTGACTACTGATGTTACGGCAGATGCAGCATGGTCTGTATATGACAGTGGTGTTGCAAGTATGGTTTACGGCGGATTGGTCAGTGCGAATAAGGTTGGAACCAGAACAGTTCAGGCAGTCTATAATGGTCTAACGGGTACTGCTGCTTTGACGGTAAATTCTCCACTATCACTGGACCCACCCAGTAAGACGATGACTGTCGGTGACCAACAGCAGTTTGCGGCGAAATGGAAAATAGGTGGTGTAACCACTGATGTAACAGCTAATGCAACTTGGTCTGTGACCGACAGCAGTGTTGCGAGTATAGTCAACGGTTCGGTCAAGGCCAATGTGGCTGGACAGACAGTAGTTCATGCTGTCTATAAAGGTTTTACGGCTGCTGCTAGTTTAACAGTAAATTCATCCAGTCAAGGCAGCAATACGCCAGTAACTCATGTTGTAAAGAACGTTAGTATGGCGGTTGTAGGCCCACAAGGGAACCTTTTGTTTGGCCCGTCCAGTTTTCAGGTGCAGGATGACAATAAATGGGGGCTGTCAGTATTAGGTGCCCTTGATGCTTCTGGGGTTGAATACAAAACTTCCTATTGGGACCCTTACGGCTATAGTGTAAACTCAATCGCAGGGGTGGCAGCCTCCGGGTCGGGCGGTTGGATGTATGCTCTCAACGGTAAGAATGGGACGAAAATGGCTGGCAATTGTAGCATCAACAATGATGACCAAATTGTTTTCTATTGGGCTTCAAGCATGACTGCCCAGCCGCCACTCTGGAGTGATCTGGTTAAGCTTCAGCAGAGTTCTACCGTCAGCGGCAATTCAAGTGGGACTTTAATCGATACTAAAACGTCTGGTACTGTCGGCGACAGTGAACTAAGTACGGCCATCAAAAATGCTGATTCGACCGGGAACATCACAATTCGGGCGGGAGACACCAAAACTTCACTGGTTTTGTCGGGTGATCAATTTTCCGATATAGTAAATAAGGCTAAGCCGTTGGCTGTTACTGTTCAGGGAGTACAAGCAATTTTTGATCCGGGAAAACTGGAACTAGCGGATCAGTTGAAAAAAAGTGATTCACAGCTGGCCATCAGTATTGAGAAACTAAGCGACTGGGGCCTGCAAAATAAAGTAGCACCGTTTTCCGGGGGATTAAAGCTGGCCGGAGAAGTGTATGAGTTTAATTTAGCACTGGTGAATAAGGATGGGACACAACAAAAGATTGAAAAGGTTCCCGGTTGCAAGATCGCATTGCAAGTTCCTGAAGGTGTCAGGGCATCCGCGCAGGCAGGAACTGTTATGGCCTATTGGTATGATGAGACCGGTAAGAAATGGGCTTTCATGGGCGGTACATACGATCAACAAAGCAATACCATCACTTTTACGACCAGTCATTTCAGCCAATATGCTTTGCTGGAAGCTACCTGTTCCTTTGACGATATAGACGGGCACTGGGCCCGCAAAGAAATAGCGGTTATGGCTGCAAACGGGTATGTTGCCGGGGTGAACAGCAATGCATTTTCACCTGATGTCAAAATCTCCCGGGCTGAATTTGTCACCATACTTGCCAAGATAGCCGGTTTAACATCAACTCCGGATGCGACTAAACATTTTTATGATGTGCCTGATAACGCCTGGTACCGGAGTTCGGTAGATGCTGCAGTTTATAACGGGATAGTCAGTGGTATAGATAAAGACAGATTTGCGCCGGACAAGTCCATCACCAGGGAAGAGATGGCTGCCATGATTGAGCGGTTAATGACCAAGAAAGGCCTGAATACAGCAACTAATGCTGTTGATGCCAATAAGCAACTTGCCGGTTTTAAAGATATTGCTAGAATTTCTTCATGGGCACAAATACCGGTAGCCCAGGCTGTTCAGAAACAATTGATGGTTGGCCGGGAAAACGGCCAGTTTGTACCGCGGGGCAATGCTACCAGAGCTGAAGCTGCAGTGGTGTTATATAAGGTGCTGCAAAAATTGCTGTGAAATGATGATATGCAATTTGTAACATTTCATTAAAGAGATTGTATTTTCCTGGGGCTGCTGCCCCAGGAAAATACAGTATTCAATTAAAAAAAAGGCCCGAAAAGATTGCTGTAAAAATAATGAAAGAAGTCGCCGGTATCAATCAATAATCAAAACAAATTGAAAATATTTTAAAGGGGAAATTAATAGTGTTAAAAAAAATGAAAATATTTTCCTTTTTCATAATTTCGGCTTTTGTCCTTGCATCATTGACCTTAAATACACTTGCTGCTTCAGCAATTAAAGTGGACATAAACGGCAAACCGGTAAAATTAGGTAATCAACCATACATTGCTGGAAGCGCCGTCATGCTACCTCTGCAAGAGATGGCGCAGGCTCTCGGTGCCAATGTGTCATGGGATGGAGTGAATAATAACGTTACTCTTCTAAGAGGGAACAACATTTCTATTCTGAAGAAGGGTAAATCCACGGTATATGTAAACGGCAAAGCATTCAAACTTAGAGCCGCGGCCAGTGTAACAAAAGGTTCCATCTATGTATCTGAGGATTTTATTCAGGATGTATTTGGATTTCAAACTTCTTACAACAGCAAAACATCAAAGTTAAGCATCAAGATTAAAGAACTCCCAGTATATTATTCGAAAAATTTCCGCATCAGATACCTTGATAACGGTTGTAAATTGGTTACAGACGGTGAAAATTACAAAATTCTTTTGGTACCGAGGGGGGAAACGGCTCCCGAAGGCATTGTTGCCAATAAAAAAATATCCATCCCACCAAAAAATGTAATGGCAGCTTCATCAACATTTGTCGGGCAGATGGCCAAACTTAATGTCTTGGACAGCTTGAAGGCCGTGACCACTTCAAAAAATACATGGTTCATTCCGAAGGTAAAAGAATTGGTGAGCCAGGGGAAAATCAAATATGTGGGCGGCGATAATATGGAGCCCCCGGATTATGAGTTGGTCAAAGCCATCAGTCCTGATCTGGTATTTGTCTATACCGGAACAACTGGACAACAGTATGTTATGAAAAAGTTTTCAGAGCTGGGGATCCCTTTTGCCGTGGAAAATGAATCCCAGGAGTCTGATTACCTGGGCCGGTTGGAATGGATCAAATTTATTGCTGCCTTTTACGATAAAGAGCTGGAAGCAGAAAAAATACTTAATGATGCCGTCAAAAATATCAACACAGTCACTGCTAAGGTTGCCGGTCTGCCCAAGCCGAAAGTGGCCTGGGGACTTTCGTGGGCGGGGAAGGTATATGTTGCCAAATACGATTCATATGTTGGCAAATGGATCAATTCGTGTGGTGGGGATTATGTATTCAAAAACTTTAAAGTAGGCACCGATACCCAAGTCAGTGCGGAAAATTTCTATGCTCTGGCCAAAGATGCCGATGTATTCATTTTTTCGTCCACGACAAATTATATGAAGAGTCCTACCATAAACCAAATAATCAAAGAGAACCCGCTTTTTGCCAATATTAAAGCCGTGAAGAACGGAAATGTATGGGCTTACGCACCTGACTGGTGGCAGACTATCCCGGATGCCGACGTATTTGTGAAAGACATTGCCGCGGTATTCCATCCGGGAGCTTTTAGCGGGTATAAACCGGTTAAGCTGGTCAAACTTCCCAAAAACTAAGCCTAAAACAAAATATCGTGCCCTTAGGAGGGAACTGTATAAATGTCTAATTCAACAGTGTGGGATGCCACTAAGCACCCAAATCGGTTGTTATCCGGCAACAACGTATTGATTTTTTGCCTTTTGTTCGCTGCCTTGGTATTCGTATTCTTGCTGAATATCGGTATCGGCTCAATAAAGATCAGCCTGCCGGACGTTGCCAGTATAATAATCCACAGGATCCGGAATGATTCCGTCAATTCCGTTATTGTGTGGGATATCCGGCTGCCAAGGTCATTGGCAGCGGTAACGGGAGGGGCGGCAATTGCCGTAGCCGGACTTATGCTGCAGACATTTTTCCGGAATCCCATTGTAGATTCATATGTACTCGGGGTATCTTCCGGATCAACACTTTTTATGGCCTTGATTATGCTTGGTGGATTTACCCTCGGGATATCCACTTTATCGCCCTTCTTCATGTTTTTTGGCGCATTCCTTGGCGCATTAATTGTAACTGCAGCCATCTTATTATTTGCTTGTAAAGTTCGAAGTGCAGTAACATTACTTGTTATAGGTTTGATGATTGGGTATTTATGTTCGGCTGCTACCGGATTATTTACAACTTTTGCAGATAATGAAAAAGTGAAAGGCTTTATGATGTGGTCGATGGGAAGTTTTGCGGGTTTTACCTGGGAACAGGTAAAGCTGTTAACCTTCCTCGGCGTTCCGTTTCTATTTCTGTCTCTGGCAGTTTCAAAACCCTTGAATGCCTTCATGTTGGGTGAGGACTATGCTAAAAGCATGGGAGTCAATATTAAGTTTTTCAGGATATTTATTATTTTTGTTGCAAGCTTACTAACTGCAATAGTTACAGCTTTTGCGGGACCAATTGCTTTTGTGGGCATGGCAGTGCCACATATTGCCAGACTTACTTTGCGTACTTCCGATAACCGGTTTTTGATGCCTGCCACCATCTTATTCGGGGGAATAATCACTTCATTATGTGACTTGGTTGCCCGAACAATACTTGCACCGTCGGAATTGACTATTAGTACCGTTACTTCATTTTTTGGTGTACCCATTGTAATCTGGCTGCTAATGAACAGGAGGACAGTATTATGAAAATGCTGGAAACCCGTGATCTGACGGTGGGACACGAAAAAAAGCCCATTGTTGAGGGGATTAACCTGGAAATTACGCAAGGTCATCTTATTGCTCTGCTGGGGCCGAACGGGGCCGGAAAATCAACCATACTTAAATCTCTTTCCGGCTTGCTTGCACCTGTAAAGGGGGCTATTTACATCCATGGGAGTGATCTGTCGCGCATTAAGAGAAAAACTCTTTCAAAAGTACTGGCGGTGGTTCTGACTGAACGCCTGAATGCGGGATTTTTAACCTCTTATGATGTAACTGCTACGGGCCGCTACCCCCACACCGGCTTCTTAGGGAAGTTGGGGGCAGAGGACAAAACGAAAGTTCTGGATTGTTTACGGGTAGTTAATGCAGAAAAGCTTGCCTGGAGGTATTTTAACGAACTCAGTGACGGTGAAAAGCAAAAGGTCTTACTGGCCCGTGCCCTGGCCCAGGAGCCGGAACTGATCATCCTGGATGAGCCCACCACACACTTAGATGTACGGCATAAGCTGGAAGTTATGGCCATTTTGAAAAGGCTGAGCAGGGAGAAAGGCATCACAGTAATTTTCTCTCTCCACGAGATAGACCTGGCCTTAAAAAGCTGTGACACAGCTATACTGGTAAAGGACGGCAGAATCGTGAGTTGTGGGTCACCGGAGAAGGTGGGTAACAATGAAGTCTCTGCCCTTTATGATATTGATTGCGCAGGTTATAACGCTTTTATGGGCACAATCGAGATTTCCAACAGCGGGGAACCTTCTGTTTTCATTGTGGGTGGGGCCGGAAAAGCGACCGGAATCTACAGGATGCTTACCAGGAACAATGTGGGTTTTTGTACCGGGATACTGCATGAAAATGATGTAGATTGCCATATTGCCGAGACCATAGGAGTTATAACGGTCAAGGAAAAACCTTTTCAGAACATCGGACTGAAAGCTTACCGGGAAGCACAAAACCTTATAAGAGAAACTTCACTGGTGGTTGATACCGGATTCCCCATTGCAGAATCAAACAGTTTCAACCGGAAACTGGTTCTGGAAGCGCTGCAGGATGGACAGCGGGTGTGTACGATGCGGGATAAAAAGGAGAACAGGCAGCTTTACGGGGATTGGGCGGACGAAATGATATATTGTCATACTGCTGCGGAGATTCTCCAGCACTGTGACGGAACAAAGACGTTTCATGATCGCAGGGAACGGCTGAAAAGCGTTAATTCGGAATAACTCCTGAATCGAAGGAAGTTATGAACGATTTGACGAGGTCGTGTAGAAGGATGTGAATTTGATGAAGGAAAAACTGCTTGTGCTTTGGACCACCAGCGAATGCAATCTTCGCTGCAAATACTGCTATGCTTCGGCTATGCAGGACAAGCAGAAAATGAGCTTTGAAACTGCCTGTAAAGCTCTGGATATGGTTGGAACCAGCCCTATAAAAGTGCAGTTTGCAGGCGGCGAGCCGATGCTGAACTTTGAGTTAATTGAACGGGTGCATGACTATATTAAGGAAAAGGGGTATCATGCATCTCTGCAAATGCAGACCAATGGTACGCTTATTAACAGCGAACGCGCCTGGGCGTTAAAACGCATGAAAGTAGCATTGGGAGTGAGCTTGGATGGCACAGCAGATGTCAACGAGTGCTTGCGGGGTGGAACAAAGCTGGCGGTTGAAGGAATGCGTGAGCTGGCCCGCCGAGGCGTGACGGTTAATGTCAATAGTGTGGTGACAGCTCAGAACGTGGAAAAGCTGCCAGGATTGCTGGATTTTGCGCTATACCTTGGAAATGTTGGCGGTATAGGGCTGGATCTGTTGCGTATGACAGGAAGGGCAAAAGACAACCAATACGGAGTATCTCAGCCCAGCGAAGAGCAACTGCGGACAGCAATAATATCCATGCATAAGAGAAGCATGGATATATATGAACAATTCGGCAGGCGTATCGTTATTCGCGAAGTTGAAGAAGCCAAAAAGCGGCTATCTGCAGGCCAAAGCAGTGGCTCTTATTGTTATGCATCCTGTGGCCGGTCTATCGTTGTGCTGCCTGATGGAAACATCTATCCGTGCGGTTCTTTGATTGGCAGGCAGGAGTATTATATGGGCAGTGTAGATGACGGAAAATTCACGTCTGTTTCACTTTGCGGCGGCAAACCCGGTAAGTGCGATGAGTGTAAATACGGAAGCATTTGCCCGGGCGGTTGTCCATCGCGGATGATTGTAAATTATAGCGGGGAGCAGCAGCTCAACTCTCTTGACTGTGTGCTCAAAAAGACCGCGTTTCAAATAGCAGAAAAATGCAATTATACAATGAATGGAGGAAACAAAAGTGCTGAATCTGGCAGTGATACTGACAAGCAACGAACCTTTCCTGACCCTCAGGGAAGCAGTCAAGATACTGGAAGAAGAACATCCCGGGCAGTTTAACATTCAGCTGTTTGATACGACGGCCCTGGATAATGACGAGGATAACTATAGCTCCTGTCTTCAGGCCACAAGTGAAGCAGATTTCGTCTTTATTAAAATTCATGGTTCGATATCTTATTTCAAACGGTTTTTAGACTACTTTGGAAGATGCAAGGGTAATAAAAGGTTTTTTATTTCCACAAGCATAGAAGAGGAAGTGAGCGAGCTTTTTGACAAGCTAAAAATCATGCCGGAGGATTATGCAAAGCTTTATAAATACTATAAATCCGGTGGCTTAAATAACTATGCAAATATGTTTAAATGGATGGCAAATGAATTCAGTGACGGCTGTTATGAAGTCTGTGAGCCTGAAAGCCCGAGCTGGAACGGCTTGTATGACCCGTGGCTGGATACTGAAGATGAAAATGCAATACTTGAAAAGGCTATATCCGGAGCCAAACCGGTGATAGGAATTCTGATCCATGCTGGACTTTCACATAGCAAAGACCTCAAGCATATAGATGCTTTGATGGCAAGGATAAGGGAGCTTGGCTCAACGCCTCTTTGCGTTTATTCAGGCATTGTTCCGGATAAAAATCTTGGGTGTGAGGGTATAAAGGCATCACTGGAAAGGTACATGATGCGCGACGGTAAGCCAATCGTCGGAGCGATCATCAATACGACATCCTTTTCCTTAAGCGTGCTTTCCGAACCTGGCGATGGTTCAAAGGCAAAGGAGGAAAGTATATTTTCAATGCTGAATGTCCCTGTTCTGCAGGCTATGACAACTTTTCAGACCTATGAAAAGTGGAAAAGCTCACTTACCGGAATTGACGGTCTATCCATGAGCTTTTGCGTGTTCCAGCCCGAATTCGACGGCCAGATAATATCCGTGCCTTTTGCTTCAACCGAGATTGAGGAGCATCCGATGGGACAAAAAAAGGTATCAACTCCCATCACCGATAGGGTGGACAAAGTAGTAAGGCTGGCCATTAACTGGGCGCGGCTTGCACTTATGGAAAACAGTGAAAAGAAGATAGCTGTGATTCTTCATAATAACCCTCCTCGCAATGATACCATCGGAGGAGCAGCAGGCCTTGATACACCCGTTTCTGTCTATAACATAATCACTGAACTCAAAAACTGCGGGATAAAGCTGGATTATGATTTTGCCGATGGGAAAGAGATTATAGACAGGATTATTGTCGGCCTGACTAATGATGGAAGATGGCTTCCTCCTGAAAAAATGCTGGAAAGAAGTACTGATACTGTAAACGGAGACCTTTACAGGCAGTGGTACAGTGGCTTTGGTGAAAAAGTCAGGAGTAAAATGGCTGAGGACTGGGGAGCACCTCCAGGGGAATTCATGGTTGTTGAAGATAACTTATTGGTCCCTGGAATCTTAAACGGTAACATATTTATTGGATTGCAGCCTCCGAGGGCTCAGGAGGAAAAGGCCGAAGAGCTTTATCACAGCACCGATATGGTGGTACCTCACCAGTATGTGGGTTTCTATAAATGGGTCGAGCGCGTATTCAAAGCAGATGCAATCATGCACATAGGTACCCACGGGACTATTGAATGGCTGCCCGGAAAGGAAGTCGGGCTTTCCAGCGAATGCTATAGCGATTTAAACATAGCCTGTATTCCTCACATGTATCCATATATCATAAGCAGCCCTGGCGAGGGCACCCAGGCAAAGCGCCGGACCGATGCGGTGCTGGCTGATTATATGGTACCTTCGATGGTGGAGAGCGGTACTTATGACGAGCTCACCGAAATGGATGAGTTGATGCGCCAGTATTACCATATAAAAAGGGTTGATGTGAAGAAGCTTCCGATTATACAAAAACAGATTTGGGATCTGGCGATCAGGATGAAGCTGAATGATGACATCGGTATTTCCCAGGAAGAGGCAGATTCCGATATCGACGGCTGTATAGAACGCCTTCATTCCTGGACCAGCAAGATTCAGGCATGCGAGATAGCAGATGGGCTGCATATATTCGGAAAACCTCCGGAAGGCGATAGGTTCAGAAACATGCTGAAAATGCTGGTTCGTGTAAGGAATGCCGAAGTAGCTTCGCTGCGTGAGGGTATATGTGATATGCTGGGCCTGGATTTTGAGGAGCTTCTGGCGGCACCGGAAAAGATGACGGATGATGGAAAATCAAACGGAATCCTGCTTGCCGAGGTGGACGATATAGGCAGGCGTATTTTTCTTGAACTTGAAAAGACGGACTTTGAAGACACCACTATAAGCGATATAATTGGGAGGTTTGCAGTCGACAGTAAAAACAGCACCAAGCGTCTTAAGCAGTGCCTCAATTTCGTATGCACCTTTGTTAAACCACGCGTGCAGGGCATATCTGATGAATTGGATAATCTTATCGGCGGAACAAACGGCAAGTTCATTCCCCCAGGTCCGTCCGGACAACCCACAAGAGGAAATGCCAGGCTTCTGCCTACCGGCAGGAATTTCTATTCGGTAGATCCGGGCGCAATGCCATCCCGCTCGGCATGGGAAGTTGGTAAAACTCTAGGGAAACAACTGATTGAAAGGTACATAAAAGATGAGGGAAGCTGCCCGGAAAGCGTTGCTATACTCGTTTGGGCAACGGAAGCGATGAGGAATTACGGAGACGATATTGCAGAGATCCTGTATCTGCTTGGCGTGCGTCCGGTTTGGCTGGGCAGCAGTGACCGGGTTGTGGGCGCGGAAGTGATTCCGATGGAAGAACTCGGGCGCCCCAGGATAGACGTGACACTTCGCATCACTGGTCTGTTCAGGGATGCATTTCCCAACTTAATAGAAAGAGTAGAAGATGCGGTCAATCTGGTGGCATCGCTTGATGAACCTCACGATATTAATTTTGTACGCAAGCACGTAAGCGAGGAAGTGGCTGAACTTATGGAGCAGGGCATGGAGCGTGAGCAGGCATTCGAACGCTCGACGATGCGCATCTTCGGTGATCCTCCGGGCACATACGGGGCAGGCGTCAATCAGGTGGTAAACAGCAAAAAATGGCAGACTGTGAACGACTTAGGACAGGTATATACAAATTGGGGCAGCCACGTTTACGGAAAAAAACTCCATGGTGAAAAAGTCCCCGAAGTATTTGCCCGCAGAATGACCAGGACAAACGTAGCCGTCAAGAACGTATCGGCAAGAGAAAGCGATATGCTCGACAGCGATGATTTTTACAACTATTTTGGAGGCTTGGTTTCAGCCATAACTACGCACAGTGGTAAGCAGAAACCGGCATATATCCCCTGTACAGCCGATACCGATCACATAGAGACGCTTTCAATTCATGAGGAGGCTTCACGGGTAATGCGCGCCAGAATCAACAATCCCAAGTGGGTGGAAGGCATGAAACGCCACGGCTATAAAGGCGCCATGGAGGTTTCCAAAATGGTTGACATTACCTTCGGCTGGGATGCAACCACCGATGTAATTGACGACTGGATGTACGACCGTATCGCAGAAAGATATGCCTTCGACAAGGATACTGCTGACTGGATGCGTGAAGTTAACCCATGGGCTTTACATAATATAGCAGAAAGATTGCTTGAAGCTAACCAGCGGGGTATGTGGAACGCATCAGAAGAAAATGTCGAACGGCTCAAGGAGATATATCTGGAGATGGAAGGCAGCATTGAGGATATCCTGTAATTAACTCTGGGGAGGACTCTTGATTTATGAAAAATATAGTGTTTCCTTTTCCGGCTGTTTTGGGGCAGGAGAAGATAAAGAAAGCACTGATGTGGAATGTAGTCAATCCAAGGATTGGCGGCCTGCTGATAAGCGGAGAAAAGGGTACGGCCAAATCAACTCTGGTAAGGGGACTGGCAGCCATGATCGATGATCTGGAAGTTGTGGAATTGCCGCTCAATACCACAGAGGACAGGCTGGTTGGCGCGATAGATTTGGAAAGTGCTATAAAACATGGCATAAAGCGCTTCGAAGTCGGCATTTTAAAGAAGGCCCACGGAAATATGCTTTATGTCGATGAGGTGAACCTGTTAAGCGACCACATAGTAAACAGTTTGCTGGAAGTGGCGGCTTCCGGAGTCAACGTAGTGGAGCGTGAAGGGATTTCCTGCCGCCACCCGTCCAGATTTGTGCTAGTTGGCAGCATGAACCCGGAAGAAGGCAAGCTAAGAGCACAGTTTCTGGATAGATTTGGATTATATGTTGAGGTTAAGGGTGAAGAAGATACCCGGGAGCGGGCAGAGATAATACGGCGCAGGCTGGAGTTTGAACGCGACCCCAAGGCATATGTTAACAAATGGGCGAAGGAAACGATAGCAGAAAACAAGCGGATAAAGTGTGCCCGTGAGGCTCTAAAAAACGTTGTGGTCACGGATAACGCAATGCAGCTGGCAGCATCTATAGCCAAGGAAGGTAACTGCGCTGGTCATAGAGCGGAACTGGTGATAGTTGAAACTGCCAAGGCTATAGTTGCTTTAGACGGCAGGATCGCGTTGAATGCTAAAGACATCCGCGAAGCAGCCGAATATGCGCTGCCTCACAGGATCAGGGATATTCCGGATGAACCCTTGAGCCAGCCTCCGGAACAGGAGCCTCTAGAGGAAGAACAGCAGGAAGAACAGCAGCAGACAAATGACAACTCACCAACTGAAACGGAAGACAATTCGGATGACGGGCAGCAGTTGCAGGACAACCCGCCGTCCGAACCGGAAAGTCAAGCGGAAGGAGAACAACAAAAGGATTCGGAGGACATTCTGCCGCAAGATAAGCCGGAAGCACCCGATCAAAGCAATGCGGATGGTAATGATGACGAACAAATCGATGAACCGGGGCAGATTTTTATGGTCAAACCATGGATAATGGATGACCAGGAGAGGATCTTACGTAAAGGCAGCGGAAAACGCAGCCTGGTTAAAACCAGTTCAATGCAGGGAAGGTATGTAAAATACAAATTCCCAAGGGAAAGCTCAATACAGGACATTGCGTTTGATGCAACGCTGCGTGCTGCTGCACCCTTCCAGCGCAGCAGGGACAAAAACGGCATGGCGGTTGCCCTGCAAACGGGTGACATACGACTCAAAGTCCGCGAAAAGCGCACGGGCAATACGATACTTTTTGTGGTGGATGCAAGCGGCTCTATGGGTGCCAATAAGCGGATGAAGGCGGTTAAGGGGGCGATACTGTCTTTGCTTACCGATGCCTACCAAAAGAGAGATAAGGTTGGACTGATCGCTTTTCGCAAGAAATCCGCGGAGCTGCTGCTGGGCATTACCCGTAGCGTAGAGCTTGCGCAAAAACGGCTGCAAGACATGCCGACAGGCGGAAGAACACCACTTGCAGAAGGATTGAACATGGCTTATGACGTCCTAAAAGCAGCAAAAGTTAAAGACCCTGACATTATACCCGTTGTCGTACTGGTTTCGGATGGCAGAGCAAATTTTGCCTGTAGCGGGTTAAACGCGTTTGATGAAGCCGTAAAAGCAGCAGGGAAATTTGCAGCAGAAGGTATAAAGTCCATCGTTATTAATACCGATTGCGACTTCATAAGACTGGACCTGGCTGATAAAATCGCAGATGCCATGCATGCAGATCATTTTCGCATAGAAGATTTAGAAGCCGAAAGCATAGTAACTGCGCTATCTATGTCTGTTTAATATCTTAACCTGCATAATGCTGATTAAGACAATCTTAAAAAGGAGGAAGAAATATTGATAGTTTTTGAAAACCTGACAAAGGTCTATGGAACCATCACTGCAGTAGACAATCTGAACTTTGAAATTGGAAAAGGCGAGTTCTTTGGATTGTTAGGACCCAATGGAGCTGGGAAAACCACCACCATCAGGATGTTAAACACATTGACTGCGCCTACGAGCGGATCAATTTTGATTGATGGCCGGAAGATGGACAGGAACGTGACAGAGGTAAAGGCAAAGATCGGGGTTGTTTCGCAGCATTTGAATCTGGAAGGCGAAATGACAGCCTGGCAAAACCTTGAGCTCCATGGCTTCCTTTATGGTTTAAAAAAAGACATCCGCCGGAAACGGATCGAAGAGCTTTTGGAATTTACCGGTTTATCTGACAGGGCAAAAGAAATGGTCAGAACTTTTTCGGGGGGTATGAAAAGGAAGCTGATGATCGCCCGGGCACTGATGCATGAACCGGAAATACTGCTTATGGATGAACCCACCGTGGGGCTTGATCCTGCTGTAAGGCGGAAAATGTGGGACCTGATGAAGGGATTGAATAAGAACGGCTTAACGGTGGTACTTACAACCCATTACATAGAGGAAGCGGAAATACTGTGCAGCAGAGTTGGGCTGATGAACAGCGGAAAGCTTATTGAACTGGATACCCCGCAAAAACTCATCAAAAAAAACGGGGAATTCGTCCTGGAATACTTTGAAAACGGCGAGACCAGGAGCAGGTTTTTTAATACCAGGCAGGAAGCAATCGACAGTGCGGCAGGAATGGATGGCAGTGTAAACATACGACCGGCTAATCTGGAAGATACATTCATCAAACTGACCAATCGAAAGGTGGAAAACTGATATGCAGTTCATGGCTATATTATGGCAGGAGTATGTGCTTTTTAAAGGAAAATTCTGGAGCGTTACTACCGGTTCCATGATTGGGCCTGTTTTATATCTGATTGTGTTTGGGTGGGGACTCGGCAGTGGGATAAAAGTTGGCGGAGGTGCTTATATAGATTTTGTTATTCCTGGCATCATAGCACTTACAACCATGAACTTGAGTTTCGGCACTGTGGCTAATGATATTAATATTGCCAGGCTTTATTCTAAAACTTTCGAAGAGTTTATGGTTTCCCCAGTGAGCATGTTAGTTTATGCGGCAGGGAAGATAACAGCCAGCGCTTTTAGAGGACTCTATTCAGCTTTTATTATTGTTTTACTGGCAATAGTTTTTAAGGCTGGGCTTAAACTTGATTTCTATTTTATCATGATAACTCTGCTGAATTGTTTTGTTTTTTCGGCTTTAGGCTTTTCAGTCGGACTTATTATTAATTCCCACGGGGATATGGCAAAATTTACAAACTTCATTATCACTCCAATGTCTTTTCTTTGCGGAACTTTTTTCCCATTAGATAAAATGCCTGTGGTACTGAAGGAATTTATCTGGATCTTACCGCTGACACAAACAAGCCTTGCTTTAAGAAACAAGGGTGAAGATATGCAAAGCATGCTCCTGCACCCGGCAATACTTATAGTTTATCTAATTATTTTCCTTATTATCGGAGTGACGATTTGTAAAAAGGCTGAATAAGCATGAAAGGGGTACAATCTGATGGAACATGCAAATAAAAACTATCCATTCACGGCTATCGTGGGTCAGGAGAAAATGAAAACAGCACTCATATTAAATATTATCAACCCATTACTGGGAGGAGTCCTGATCAGGGGGGAAAAAGGCACCGCCAAGTCAACAGCTGTCCGGGCTCTGGCAGAATTACTGCCTGAATGGGAGCAGGTGGAAGGGTGTGTTTTCGGATGTGATCCGGCGGATACAGGCTTGATGTGCAGCAGTTGTGCGGAAAAAAAGAACAAAGGCACCAAATTAGACGTTATTCTGTCCAAAATGAAGGTTATTGACCTGCCTGTTAGCGCTACCGAGGACAGGGTCGTGGGGACACTTGATATAGAGCATGCCATAAAAAAAGGCGAAAAAAAGTTTGAACCCGGTATCCTGGCTCAGGCTAACAGGAACATCCTTTATGTAGATGAGGTCAACCTTCTGGACGACCATGTGGTGGATGTGCTGCTGGATTCAGCCGCGATGGGTGTCAATAATATCGAACGTGAAGGAGTTTCCTTTTCCCATCCGGCAAGATTCATCCTGGTTGGCACTATGAACCCGGAAGAAGGGGATTTAAGGCCGCAGCTGCTGGACCGGTTTGGTCTGGTTGTGGATGTGGCCGGAGAAAAAGATGTTGCCAAAAGGGTCGAAGTAATTAGAAGAAGGCTGGAATTCGAAAACGACCCTGCGGCATTCAGCCAAAATTATGAAGAGCTGCAGAAGGAGCTATGTGATAAAATTTCCGGAGCCGAACAGATGCTGAGACAAGTTCGCTACAATGATAAAATCCTCGAACTGGCAGCAAAAATATCGATTGAAATGGGTGTAGACGGGCACCGGGCCGATATCGGCATGATCAAAACGGCTATGACGATAGCAGCCTATAATTCACGGGAAGACGTAAGGGAGAGCGACATGTTGGAAGCTGCTGAACTGGTGCTTCCTCACAGAATGAGAAGGAGACCATTTGAAGAAGGGATCATGGATTTTACCAAAGTTGAGGAAATAATCGGAGATGCCGGAAGCGGCAGATAAGTTACGGGTAATATAAAAATAGTCGAACATGGTAATGGGACAGGAGTGATGAAATAAATGAAAATAGCATTGTTGCACTTGAACTTGAGCGGTGGTCCGGAAAAAGAAAATATATCGGCACTCAGACATGCCATATCTTTGGCAGCCGAGCAGGGAGCAAACTGGATTGTCACTCCGGAAATGGCATTACAGGGCTATTTCTTTGCCAAAAATGACGAACCTGTAGAAATCCCGGTTCAGCCTGGCGAATCAATGCAGGTTCTGTGCCAACTGGCTGCCCGGCATGGATTAACCACATTTTTAGGATGCGCGGAGAAGGATGCTGCTACAGGGAAATTTTATAACAGCTGTCTGGTGATCGGACCAACAGGGGAAGTTTTGGGCCGCCACCGTAAAATGCATACTCACGGGGTAGGAGCAGAAGTGTGGGTAACTACCGGAAATCAGTTAGCTCCGGTTAATTGCCGGGATATCACGGCGGGAGTGCTTATTTGCGCAGATTCCTGGTTTATGGAAAATTCTCAGGGCCTTAAGGAGAAAGGTGCGGAGGTAATCGTGGTCCTAGCGGCCTGGCCGCCGTCGGGAGAACACGGGCCGGGGGACTGTTGGGAGAGGTGTTCGCAGACTGCTGAGCTGCCGGTCTGGGTTTGCAATCAGACCGGCAGCTACGAAAATCTGGACTTGAGTAAAGCGGAAAGCGCCGTAGTCGTCGGCGGAAAGACACAATTTACTTACAGCAGCCGGGAACAGGCGATCCTGCTCTTTGATTGGGATCTCGGTAAACAATGTACAATATCAAGACAATTTTCCGTTGTTGCTGTGTAGATGATTAATATCGGAGGATAGTGAGGGAAGGGAAATGAAATTGAAACTGCATACATTGTCGACAGGTGACTTTGTTTACCATGACAGCAGTAATAAAAGTATCGTTGTGATGTTTGAACAGCCGCGCAAAGTTCTTAGCACATCCCTGTTGAAAGGAGGATACCATGAAAACCTCACGGCGGTTTTTAATCATAACAGCGACTCCGGCACAGGGATGGATTTTGTTTTGCGCGCCCCCACCTATGAGGAGCATATGCGTATAATAGCCAGGGAAGTCGGGCTGGAGCCGGACACAGTGTCCGGTATGGGGACTGCCGCCCTTATGGAAAACGTGGCTATTCAATCGGAAAGCTATGAAAACCTGACAGTAACCGCAATAGTGACCGGTGGGGTGGAAGTCAATGGCGGCCGCGTGGGTGATCCGGCAACACATTTTCAACCTATTGAGAAAAGCTGGCTCTGTAAACCGGGAACCATTAATATCATGCTGGTGATTGACGCCGATATGCCGCCGGGCATATTGGCCAGAGCGCTGGTTACCTGTACGGAAGCTAAAACAGCGGCGCTGCAGGAACTTATGGCCGGCAGCAATTATTCCAGCGGATTGGCGACAGGGTCAGGAACAGACCAAACCATTGTGATTACCAATCCGGCTTCGGACCTATATTTTGAGAGCGCCGGCAAGCATTCCAAGTTAGGCGAGCTCATTGGCTGTGCGGTTAAGAAGGCTGTCAAAGAAGCCCTGCTGCGGCAAACCGGGTTGTCGCCTATGCTACAGCACAGTGTATTGCGGCGCATGAAACGCTTTGGTTTAAGAGAAGAAACACTATGGCAGGAATATGTGACGGACAACATTGGAAATGTTATAAAACCGCAGTTTTTAGAGTATTTATATAAGATAGATACTGACCGGCAGTTGGTGACTTATACGTCCTTATATGTACATTTGCTGGATCAATTCTTGTGGGAATTATTGTCGGGAGAGGAAGTCATGCAGGCCGGTAATGAATTATTGGCGCTGGTTGCCGGTAAGTTTGGCGTGCAACCGCTGCTGATTGCCGGACCAAAACTTCAAGATTATGTTCAGGCATGGGCAAAGCTGGTTGTCCAAATCATAAGGGCCTTGTCTTTTGCAGCGCAAGGTGATGCAACTAGGTAATGACAAAAAGTTACAGGAATACCTGAGGTTACAGGTGGGAGGTATATAATTGCCGGGATTTTGGATTGAACGCAAAATTAACAGCCTGGAAGACAGTTGTCAAAATGATAGCATGAACGAGCCGGAGCCAAAGAATGATAAGGAGGGAAAAACAGTTACCAATTTGCTTCAGGGAAGGGTTACCTGTTTAAGCAACCTTAAAAATTTTAAAATTTCTGAAAAAGAAGAAGGAATTTTTTGAGTTCCGTCGAATAAAAAATTATAAAGGCTATAAATATTATCAATATCAAGAAGATATTGGTTCGATTTAAGTAATTAACCGGTATGAAAAATTATAAATTAGGAAAAAACCATGAAGGTTTGTGTCTGATAGGAGAATGGCACGATTTTTCATGGTTTTTGTTTTCTTTGGAGTATGGTAAAAGAATATAAAAATATAGGATGATTAGGACCATGCAGGTGAATCCCACAGAAGTGGGATTCACCTGCATGGTCTTTTTTGTTTAGCCTGATAAATGATTCCTTTATAATTATTAAGGTGGTGGTTGGAAATACAGTTTATGCCAGGCGGTGAATGTTAGAAAAATTAGGATTACAAAAAATTAGGAGGATGGTTGTTTTGTTAAAAAGGAAATCTATCTCTGTTGTTTTCGTGTTTTTTCTGTTGGCAAATTTATTTTTTTCTTTCAGCTTGGCCAACCCGGCTCAGGCTGCCGAAGTAAAAGTGATGGTTGATGGAAAAACGCTGTCCATGGATGTAAAGCCTGTGATTGAAAAGGGCCGTACCCTGGTACCCCTGCGGACTATATTTGAAGCATTGGACGTTGAAGTGGGCTGGGATGAAAAAACCAGGACGGTAACGGCAGTCAAGGGAAGTACCCAAATCAAGCTTGTCATCGGTAATACCACTGCCCTTAAAAGCGGTAAAAGCGTCAAGCTGGATGTTCCTGCCAAGATTCTAAATGGCCGTACCCTAGTGCCTGTACGTTTTGTCAGCGAAGCGCTGGGGGCTAAAGTTGATTGGAATGGTTCTGCTCATACTGTAACTATTACCAGGTCCGGTGGAAGCAGCGTTGGTTTTAAATTATCCAAGGAAATCAAACTGGAGGATGTGGATCCGGGTCCGATCACTAAGACAACCATGCTGGCCAGAGGAGAGGTTAAGTTTTCGCCGAACAGCAAATATGCTGTAGTGGGTTCCGAAAAGGGTTATATCAGGGTTATTGATATGGCCTCCGATGAGGTGATTTTTACCAAGGACATGGGCATCGGCAGCATCACCGCACTGGCCTTTTCCGTAGACGGGAAGCGCCTGTATGTCGGTGAGCAGAGTCCTGACGGTTACCTGTACTGTTTTGAAATTCCTTCCGGGAAAGAACTCTGGAAGTTCAGGACCGCGGATGAATTGGGTAATGAACTGAAGACCGAGAGCTACCCTGCGGTTAAGAGAATTCTGGAAGACAACAAAGGCCGGTTATACTTTGTCGCTTACCGGTCGTATAAACACTCTTCCACAAACTATGATTACTGGACCCGGGTATATTCGCTCAACGGTTCAACCGGGAAAGTCAATTGGAAGTTTCCGGAGAAGGAATTGATGGATGTAGGGTCGTATTGGATTGACATCACTCCCGACGGTAAGAGTGTCGCCTTCAGTACAGGGACTTTTGGTAATAAAACATATAAGTATCCCAGCGGCGCCATTTATTTTTTGAATGGAGACAATGGGGAGAAAAAATGGAGCTACACTTTTAAGGCGCTTCCTCAAATGGCGGCAAGGTTCTGGTACAGCCCCAGCCTGTCGCCCAACGGCAAGTATTTATCTGCCTTAATGAGTGACGGCAGGGGATTTTTGTTTAATGATAAAGGCAAAGTGCTTTGGACAAAGGCTATTTCCACCCCCAGAAAAGTCAGCGGGGTTTGGATTTACGGTTCCGCGAACGATACTTATATTCACAATAACCAGGTTATTTTCAGCATCGGCAACACCTATACCTGTGTCTCAGGTCAGGTAGCTCCCGCCGAGCATCCGAATTCCTGCTGTGTTTTCGCTTATGACCTGAAAGGAAATATCCTCTGGAAGTGGAAGAGCGACGGTTATCCCAGAAGACCCGGGATTTCCGCGGACGGGCGCTATGTGGCGATACCTGTCATGAACAATGTGAATACTCATGACCTGGAGGCGCATGGGGTTTGCGTTATTGACAATAATATCGAAGGCGGCATTGATAAGAAAGTATTTTATGTGTACAAGTCGAAAACCAAAGGGCCCATGGTTTCCGCCGATATCTCTCCCAACGGCAAGTATATTGTTGCCCTGGAAACTGTCGTGCGGTTAAGCGACGGGGCCAGTGTTGCCGGTGAATACAAGGTCCATATTTTAAAGAGATAACATTTCCATTTATTTGCCTAACCTCCTCCCGCAGTTCCGAAACAGGAGGGACTGCGGAAGGGGGTGCAGTATATAATTGTTTGTTTGAGACAGGGGGGTCGAGGTGAAAACAAAAAGAGTATGGACCGGGTTGTTGACGTTTTTGTTTTTCATAAGTTTTATCCTGGCAGGGCTGATCATACCGGCCGAATCCCCGGCTCAGGCCGGGGATCCGGTTGCGGTCAAAATACAGATTCCTTTCAGTAAGGGCGGTAAGCAGGGGCTGGCTATTGCCGGCAGTGAGATTTCCGCTTATATTATGGTAGAAAATCAGACTGATGAAGAACAAAATGTCGACATGGAAATAAGTTTGCCTAAGGAGTTCAAGCCTGTTGACTTATCATCATCATGGAAAATGACCCAAACGGGGGATAGCTACATACTGACTACCGCCTGTACTCTGGCGGTGAAGTATGAAAACTGGTTTGATTTAATCCCTGTCCGAATCAGTTCGGACATTCCGGCCGGGGAGTACCGGGTAGCGGCAAAAGTTAAAAGCAACGGAAAAGAACAAAAACTGGAATTACCGGTTAAACTGGCTACGCGCCGGGAAGCGGCGGATTTTGTGAAAATTTCGGAGATTTTACTCCCTACTGATGAATACGGGAAGGTTGACCCCCGCTACCAGCGCAATACCTTAGCGCTCAAGAGCAGTTCCTCAAGTAATTACTATAAGCGGGTCATAACAGGGGCGGGGACGGAAAGTACTGCGGCGGAACACCCTATTGCCCATATGGCGGTAAAGGTTGCCAATAAAAATGCGGAAGCGGCTTCTCTGCTGATCACTGCCCAGTTATTAAATCCCGAGACGAAAAAACCGGTTGCCGGGTTTCGCCCACCCAATGCCGAGAATCTGAGCAAAGACGAACAAGACAGGATTTATGCCATGGTGAAGGTGCCCGGGAAGTCGGAAACACTTATTCCACTGCCTATTTACGGTGAAGAGGGGACTATCCCGACGGGGAAATTTACTTTGCGGACTACTGTGAAATTGTTGGGCAGTGATGCCGTTTTACAGGTCAAAGATTTACCGGTCCAGGTTGTGGCACGTGACTTTTTGCCGGCTGTTATTACGGTTTCCGCTTTTGTTTTAATTGCCGGGACATTTGGGATCATTAATTTTCGCAAGCAGGCATTTTTTGACCGTTTTAAAACCAGGTGGCTGATTGTGATTGCTTTGTTCGGGACAGCGACCTTCGTTACGGTAAATATCCCCGGGACTATTTTGTGGGATCTCAGTCACGCCATTTTCGGCCCTTTCAGTTTTTTGATCACCGGCCTTTTTAATGAAATAATCCTGTATATGCTTCTGGTTTCTTTAGTACTCCTGATTCCCCAGCCGGGGACGGTCCTGCTGGCGACTGTGATGCGGATGCTGTTGAGCGGGGTTATCCTGGGGCATTTTAGCCCGGTTACCATTATGTTTTACAGTACATCGGGTATCCTGCTGGAAGTTATGCTGTTTATCTTTGGTATTACCAGATCCAGTTGGGTCTCGCGCAAATTGAGCCAGGCAGGCCGGGCGGATATCTGGCCGGCGGCCTTGGTTATCTCTCTGGGGTGCGGTTTGGCTGATGCGGCGTCAGCCTTTGTGAATTTCCAGATTACTATTTTCTTATACCGGCTCTATTACGCTGATTGGTATATCCTGACCTATGTTTTAATTGACGGTTTTCTTTACACTGCTATCGGCACAGTATTCGGAGTGCTGCTGGGACGTCAGTTGAAAAAGGTTGCCATTGATTAAGCTGGAAAGGAGGAGTTTAAATTGTCTATAGCCCAGAGGATGATCCGGCCGACTGTAAATGCGACCTTCATCCACCAACTCGATGCCAGGGTGAAAATATTTCTGCTGCTTGCCACTTCTGTCCTGGTAATTTTTCTCGACAACCCGAAGTCTTTACTGCTGCTCTTCGTTTTTGTCAGCGCGGCAGCCTTATCGGCCCGGCTCCCGGCAAAGAATCTGAAGATTCTGGCGGTTCTTGTCCTGCTGGCCGTGTGGGGGACGATGTTCAGCCAGGCCCTGTTTTATTCAAAACTGCCGCGTACGGTCTTATTTGTAATTATCCACCCGAAATGGCCGGTGATAGGGGAACTTACCGGGGGACTGTTTGTTTATAAACAAGGATTTACTTACGGGGCAGTTCAGGCGCTGCGTTTTGCCTCGATGCTGACCCTTGGACTCCTGCTCAGTTGGACAACCCAGCCCAGGGACCTCTTATTGGGCCTGATTCATTTCAAAGTCCCTTATGAGGTGTCTTTTATGACGGTAACTGCTGTAAGGTTTTTACCCTTGGTGATGAACGAGGTGCGGACAGTATTGACGGTCCAGAGGCTGCGCGGCTACCGGCCGTTAAAATCCAGCAATTGGATAAAGTTAATCAGGACCAGTTTATATACCCTTAAACCTATCTTGGCCAACTGTCTCCGGCGGGCCGGTACCCTGGCGGTCTCTGCGGAAAGCAGGGGCTTCAGGGTAAATCCGGAGGAACGAACTTACTGGCGGGGCCTGGAATATTCATACATGGACAGGGGAGTCCTTTGGGGAGGGACTGTATTCCTGGTTGGGATAGTAGCTGTGAAAGTGGTTTACCTGCTGTACTTCAACGGTGTCTATTATACGCCTTTCCTGCGGGAACTCTACGGTCTGGCTAAAAACTGGTTATAAAAAGAGCAAAGCGGGTGATTGTTATTTGGAAGGTATAACTTTAAAGAATGTGTTTTTTGCTTATCCGGGTAGGGAGAGACCTACTTTGCAGGACATTAATCTGACTGTCAGGCCGGGTGAATTTATTCTCCTGACCGGACCGACGGGCTGTGGTAAGAGTACTCTGTTAAAACTATTCAACGGCCTGATTCCGCATCAATCGGGAGGGAAATTAACCGGTCAGGTAATTATCAACGGTATTGATACTTTGAAAACTGATATGCGGAAATTAACCCAGCAGGTCGGCCTGGTGTTTCAAAATCCGGATGACCAGTTATTTGCTACGGTCGTAGAAGATGAAGTCGCTTTTGGCCCGGAAAACCTTGGGCTCCCCCGGGAAGAAATTGGCCGGCGCATTCAGGAAGCTCTTCAGCGGGTGAAAATGGTCGACCTCTACCAGGCCGGGACCAATGAGTTATCCGGAGGGCAGAAACAACGGGTGGCCATAGCTTCGATGATGGCCATGCAGCCAAAGGTATTGGCCCTTGATGAACCCATCAGTCAATTAGATCCGGTAGGAGCAGATGAGGTCCTTAACGTAATCAAGGAACTCAATACTTCTCTTGGTACTACTATTATCTTGGTGGAGCATCGGATTCATGAAGTAGCCCATTTAGCGGACCGCATTATTATTATGAACGAGGGCCAGGTGGTCATGGATCAGCCAATCCGCCAGGCATTACGGGATGTAGCTATTTTTCACCGCTATGGTTTGCGGGTCCCTGAAGTAGTGCAGTTATTTGCTGATCTTAAAATACCGGAGCCTCCTCTGGTTGCTGTTGAGGCTGTCAAAAAACTGAAAAATGTATTTACCTCTAACAAACCGGATCAGCCGGTAAGGACGCCGCCAGCTAAGGGAGAGAGAAAAAGGGTGGGGGAAGTGGTTGTTAAAATAAAGGAACTTCGCTATACATATGATCCCTCCAGGGGAGAAGCTCTAAAAGGCGTAGATCTGAAGGTCCAGGAAGGGGAGCGGGTGGCCCTGATGGGCAACAACGGTTCCGGGAAGTCAACCCTGCTGCTGCATTTGGCGGCAATCCTGAAACCAGGTTCAGGCGCCGTGGAGGTTTTAGGGGAGAATATTCGTACAAAGGACCCTTGTTTTTTAGCAGGTCAAGTGGGGATTGTTTTTCAAAATCCCGACCTGATGCTTTTTTGCGATACGGTAAGGGATGAGGTTGAATTTGGTCCCCGGAACCTGAAGCTCTCTTCACAAGAAATCGAACTGCGGAGAACGAAAGCCTTGTCAGCCATGACCATTACGGATTTAGCCGAAGATTCCCCTATGGCCTTGAGTAAGGGACAGCGGCTGAGGACGGCGGTGGCTTCTGTTTTAGCCATGCAGCCGCGGTTAATTCTTTTAGACGAACCGACTACAGGTCAGGATAAAATGCATATTGATGCCATGATGGACTTTTTAAGTAAATTTCATGCCCGGGGTACGCTGGTATTTTGTACCCATGACGTGGAAACCGTGATTAAGTATGCTACCAGGGTGGTTGTCATGAATGGAGGCCACATTATTGCTGACGGCGACCCGCGGGCCATCTTCAGCAGCCCGGAAATTCTGACCCGGGCCGCTTTAAAGCCCCCGCAATCGCTGTTGATCAGTCAGGGCCTAGGCCTAACCCCTGCTTTTACCGTTGACGAACTGAAAGAATTGTTAGTAGGTTAAAGAAAGGAGCTTATTCAATGAAAATTGGTTCTATTATGTGGGGGAGTTACATTCCGCCCATGGCTCAGGCCGGGAGGGAGCTGGAATGGCTGGAGTTAAACCTGCGTTCCATGCGGGACCTGGAAGATATCACGGCAAGAGAGGCCTTTTTAGCCTATTTACGCCAGGAGGCCGATGTCCTGCTCCTCTTTCCTTCGACGAATGAGGTATGGGATGAGCTTGTGCCCCATATTGAAGAGATCAGAAAAGTGGTGCCTACCGTCGCGTTTGGCTATGACCCATCGGTATGGACTTATTCGACGGTTCATCCGGAGATTGCGGCGACTGTCCACCGGTACCTGACCATCGGGGGTACGGAAAATTCTAAAAATGCCTTGAAATACATCGCCCGGGAAGTCCACGGCCTAGAGGTGGAAGCAGGTCCTCCGGAAGAAGTGCCCTGGCAGGGTATCTACTATCCGGGAGCTGAATCGTATTTTTCCACAATTGAAGAATTTTATCACTGGCACCAAAACTACCGGCCGGATTGGCCTTCTGTAGGCATTTTGTTCTACCGTTCCCAGTGGGTTAATGGGAATAATGAAGTGGTTGATGCTCTGATCCAGGAATTTGCCCGGCGGGGAATCAACGGGATTCCTGTATTTTCCCACGGCTGGCGGGAGAACGAACTGGGGGCCATGGGCAATGACGCGGTTTTCCGGAATTTCTTTTTCCGGGACGGTAAACCGGTAATCGATGCCTTGGTCAATCTGCAGTCTTTCTTCCTGGTAACCATACCGGAGGGGTCGGAGCAAGGAAGGCCGGGAGCGGGTAATGAACTGCTGAAAGAGCTGGATATCCCGGTTTTCAATGCTCTGCTTGTTTATTCGAAAACGGAAAAAGAATGGAGGGCTGATACCTATGGACTGGCCGGGCCCAGCCTGGTTATGTCGGTGGCGATGCCGGAGTTCAACGGGGTCATTGAACCGATTGTGGTAGGATGTACTACCAGGTCCGGTGATGAAACCACCGGAGTTACCATAGAAAAGTACCGGCCGATTCTCCAACGGGTACAGTATCTTGCCCGGAGGGTTCAAAAATGGATAAAACTGAGGCGCAAGCAAAGGTCTGAGCGGAAAGTCGTTTTTATTTTAAATAACAATCCCTGTGCCGGGGTTGAAGCAAACGTAGGCGCAGGAACGAATCTGGATACCCTGGAGAGTGTTGTAAGAATCATGCACCGGATGCAGCAGGAGGGTTATACCATTGAAAACCTCCCAGCCAGTGGCGAGGAAATGATCAATACCATTATGGAGAGAAAAGCGATCTCTGATTTCCGCTGGACCCCTATAGATGAAATTATCAAAAAAGGCGGGGTTTTAAGTTATGTAACCAGGGAGCAATACCTGGAGTGGTTTGAAACATTTAGTCCTGCAGTAAAGCAGAGCATGATTGAAACCTGGGGCAATCCTCCCGGGGAAGAGATAAATGGGGTCCCGGCTGCCATGGTTTATGAGGGCAAGATTGTGGTGACCGGGGTCCGGTACGGCAATGTGGTGGTCGGCGTCCAGCCCAAACGGGGCTGTGCCGGGGCGAGATGTGACGGCCAGGTTTGCAAGATCCTCCATGACCCCCAGTGCCCGCCGACCCACCAGTATGTGGCTACCTACCGCTACTGGGAAGAAGTTTGGGGCGCGGATGCTATCGTCCACGTTGGCACCCACGGCAATCTCGAATTCCTGCCGGGCAAATCGGTAGGCCTTTCGGATTCCTGCTTCCCCGAAATTGGACTCGGCACGGTCCCTCACCTGTATATCTACAATGCGGATAACCCACCGGAGGGGACAATTGCCAAGCGGCGCAGCTATGCGACTTTGGTTGACCATATGCAGACAGTAATGACTGAAAGCGGGACCTATGAGCAGTTAAGGGAACTCGAACAGTTTTTAGGGGAGTATAATGAGGTACAAGGAAGAGACCCGGCGCGGGCCCATGCCCTGGAGCACCTGATTATGGATAAGATCAAAGAGGCGAACCTGGAAAGGGAAGTTAATCTCCAGGGACACCGGAATTTTGACCAGGTGGTGAAAAGGGCCCATGAGGTACTTACGCGCTTGCGGGACAGCCAGGTTCAGGACGGCCTGCATATTTTCGGGGATATTCCCACCGGAGAAAGGCGTATGGAATTCATTAACAGCATCCTCAGGCATGATTTCGGGGAGGATACTTCCCTGCGCCGGGTGGTTTGTGAATTGATGGGATTGGACTATGACCTGGTCATGGAAAACCCGGGGGAATGGTACCAGGGCTTTGGTAAAACATATGGTGAACTGCTGGTTGAGGCCCAGGGTTATACGAAAGAATTTATCCGCCGGTTTTTGGCGTATGGAAATGGCTCAGACACGGAGCTTGACCAGCTAGCCGGAGAAATCCTGGGAGATAGGTTGGTTAATTTGGAAGCAGTTGTTAAACTGGCTGAATTGCGGGAAAAAGTGCTTGACCTGAACGAAAGAATTGAGGCTTCAAAGGAAATTGACAGCCTGCTGCACGGGTTTGATGGGGGTTATATTGAAAGCGGTCCTTCCGGGCTGATTACCAGGGGAAGAGTGGATATACTGCCCACCGGGAGAAACTTTTACTCTCTTGATCCGCACAAAATCCCGACCAAAGCGGCCTGGCGGGTGGGCCGGAGTCTGGCCAACGCCTTGGTGGAAAAACATACCGCTGATACCGGACGGTTCCCGGAAAACTGTGCGATGGTGCTTTTCGGGAGTGATGTCATGTGGACGGATGGGGAGCAGGTTTCGCAAATCCTCTATCTTTTGGGAGTGGAGCCGAAGTGGCTGTCCAGTGGGCAGGTAAAGGGATTTCGCATTATCCCCCTGGAAGAACTCAACCGGCCCAGGATTGATGTGACCCTGCGGATCGGCGGGGTAACGCGGGATTGTTTTCCCAGTATCATAGAATACCTGGATGAGGCCATCCAGGTCGTAGCCGACCAGGATGAACCTTTAGAGATGAATTTTATCCGGAAGCATGCTCTGGAACAGTTGGGGCAGGAAAAGCCCACTGATGAAGCGGCCTGGCGCCGGGCCACCGCCCGTATTTTCGGTTCGCGGCCCGGGACTTACGGGTCCGGGGTAAATTTGGCGGTGTACGCCAGCGCGTGGAAAGAGGAGCAGGACCTGGCCGACATTTATGTTTACTGGAGCGGGTATGCTTACGGAAAAGGGAATTACGGCCAGGAAGCCCACCAACAGTTTATCAACCAGTTGAAGAGTGTTGACCTGACCTTTAACAAGACAGCCACTGATGAGTATGACCTTTTTGGCTGCTGCTGTTACTATTCCTATTACGGCGGGCTGACCGCCGCAGCGAAGGCAGTGTCCGGGCGGGAGGTCAAGACCTACTACGGAGACACCCGTGATCCGGCTCGCGCGAAAGTAACTGATTTGGCAGAGGAAATCAACCGGGTGGTGCGGACCAAACTCCTTAACCCGAAATGGATCGAGGGGATGAAACGCCACGGGTATAAAGGGGCGTCAGACATCTCCAAACGGATCGGGCGGGTTTACGGCTGGGAGGCGACCACCCGGCAGGTCGATGACTGGGTATTTGATGACATTACCCGTACATATATCCTGGATGAAGAAATGAGAAAATGGTTTGCGGAAAAAAATCCCTGGGCGCTTGAGGAGATCGGCCGGCGATTGCTGGAAGCCAACCAGCGTCAATTGTGGGATGCTGACCCGGAAGTGCTGGAAGGCCTGCAGGAAGCGTATTTGGAAATCGAAGGCTGGATGGAGGAACTGATGGGTGATGTGGAAGGAGAGTTCCAGGGTGGCGCTATTGATATTATGAACATGGATGAAGTTGAGGACTGGGGTGCGAAAATGAAGGAAATTCGTGAGAAGCTCCGTGGGAAGGAGAGTGTCAATGAGTAAATTTCAGCGGGTGGTTTACCCCTTCTCAGCTATTACCGGACAGGAAAAGATGAAAAAAGGACTGGTTTTAAATGCTATCAACCCGCGGCTGGGAGGCATCCTGGTACGCGGTGAAAAAGGGACGGCCAAATCTACCGCGGTCCGGGCGTTGGCGGCCCTGCTGCCGGAGATAGAAGTAGTGATGGGCTGCCCGTTTAACTGTGATCCTAAAAATATTACCCGGCTTTGTGACCGGTGCCAGGCCCGGCTGGCAGCCGGGGAAAAGCTGGAGACAACCTCACGGCAGGTACAGGTTATCGATCTGCCGGTTTCGGCTACGGAAGACCGGGTAGTGGGAAGCCTGGATTTCGAACACGCTATCAAACACGGGATGCGCCGGTTCGAACCGGGAATCCTGGCCCAGGCCAACCGGGGGATTATTTATATGGATGAAGTCAACCTATTGGATGACCATATTGTGGATGTACTTTTGGATGCGGCTGCCATGGGGTTAAATGTGGTGGAGAGGGAGAGCGTTTCCTACGTCCATCCGGCAGAGTTTATCCTCGTGGGCACCATGAACCCTGAAGAGGGGGATTTGCGTCCGCAGTTGATAGACCGTTTCGGGCTCTGTGTGGAAGTGGAGGGGGTCAGGGACCCCGGGGAGCGGGTGGAAATCGCCAAGCGGCGGGAGGCCTTTGATGCCGATCCCATGGGCTTTATTACCCAGTGGGCTGCTGAAGAACAGGCTGTAAGAGATAGGATAACCGCTGCCCGTCAACTCCTGCCCAAAGTAACCATAACTCCGGGACTGCTTGACTTAATTGCCAAGCTAAGTATGGAGGCTTTTGTCGCCGGGCACCGGGCCGACATCATTATGGAAGTAGCCGCCCGGACCATTGCGGCTTGGCACGGGCGGGAGGAGGCAATGGAACAGGACGTTTACGAGGCTGCAGACCTGGTCTTGTTCCACCGGGTCCGGCAGGCGCCTCCGCCACCGCCGGAACAGCCCGAACCTCCCGAGGAAGAACAAGAAGAACCGGAATCGCCGGAACAGGAAAATGAAGAAGAAAACCAGGAAGAAGAGCCTCAGGAACAACCTGAACCCGAGCAGGCGCCGCCTCCTCCTGAACAGGCGGATTCCGATATGGAGGAGCAGGAGGAAGAGGACCGGGATGAGCAGGAGCAAAATGAGCAGGAACAAAATACTCCGCCGCCCGCGGCACCGCAGGAAATTGTTTTTGCCGTCGGGCAGCCGTTTCAGGTCAAGAGGATAACCCACGAGCGGGACCGGATTCTACGGAAAGGCTCCGGCCGGCGATCACATACAAAGACCGCCTCAAAGGCAGGGCGGTACGTCCGCAGTACTATGCAGAGGAAAAATGACGACCTGGCCTTTGACGCCACATTGCGGGCGGCAGCCCCGTACCAGGTACACCGGCGGCGCGAACAGGTAGCCATCGCCATTGAGACCGGCGACATCCGGGAAAAAGTACGTGAAAAGCGCATCGGCAACTTCCTGCTATTTGTGGTTGATGCCAGTGGGTCAATGGGGGCCCAGCAGCGCATGGTCGAGACCAAGGGCGCGATTTTATCCTTACTGCTTGATGCTTACCAGAAAAGGGACCGGATCGGTATGGTCGCTTTTAAAGGGAATACTGCTGAAGTGATTCTGCCACCTACCAACAGTGTAGAGATGGCCCATAAACTCCTTGAGGAACTGCCTACCGGCGGGAAGACACCATTATCCGCCGGACTGGCTAAAGCTTATGAAGTAGCCAAAACTCAACTTCTGAAAGATCCCAATATTTCACCCCTGCTGATAATCATCTCTGATGGGAAGGGGAATGTAAGTATCGGTTCAGATAAACCCTTAAAAGAGGCGCTGCGGGCTGCTGAAATCATCCGGGAAGAGGAAAGGATCAAGACCCTAGTCATCGATGTTGAAAAGAAAGGTTTCCTCACTTTTGGGCTGGCCCGGGAATTAGCCCATGGCCTCGAGGCGGAGTACTATAAAATCGATGACCTGAAAGCCGATACCCTGGTTCAGGCGGTGAGGCAGAGCAGTGAGTGAAGAGTAAACAATACGGAAGGTGGAAATAAAGATGAGTGAACTGAAAAAGATTTATCCTTTTGCTGCCATAGTCGGGCAGGAAGAAATGAAAAAAGGACTGCTGCTTAATGCAATTAACCCCAAGCTTTCCGGGATATTGATCCGCGGTGAAAAAGGGACCGCCAAGTCTACTGCGGTAAGGGCACTGGCAGCCTTACTGCCGGAAATCGAGGTGGTCGCGGACTGCCTTTACGGGTGTGACCCTGATGATATAACCACCATGTGTATGAACTGCCGGGAACGGTTGGCTAATGGGGAGACTTTACCGCGGGCGCAGCGAAAAATGCGGGTGGTGGATTTACCTGTTTCGGCCACTGAAGACCGGGTAGTGGGGACACTTGATATTGAACAGGCCATAAAAAAAGGAGAAAAACGGTTTGAACCGGGGGTTCTGGCCCAGGCTAACCGGGGCATTCTCTATGTCGATGAAGTTAACCTGCTGGATGACCATATTGTCGATGTGCTTTTGGACTCAGCGGCCATGGGGGTCAATACCGTGGAGCGGGAGGGGGTATCTTTTATCCACCCGGCCAACTTCATCCTGGTAGGGACCATGAACCCGGAGGAAGGTGAACTGAGACCACAGCTTCTGGACCGTTTCGGTTTTTGTGTGAATATCACCGGGATTATTGACCCTGCCCTGAGGGTGGAAGTGGTCAAGCGGCGGGCCGCCTTTGAAGAAGACCCGGAAGGTTTTGCTGACCGGTGGGAAGCAGAACAGGATAAACTCCGCCGGCAAATTATTGAGGCTAAAGCCCTCCTGCCCAAAGTACAGATTTCTGACGAGATGCTCTTTTTGATAGCCGGGATTGCCATAGAGATGGGGGTGGACGGCCACCGGGCCGATCTGATTATGATGAAGGCGGCGAAGACCATGGCGGCATTTAACGGCCGGGAGGAAGTCAGTGAAGAGGACGTACGCCAATCGGTAGACCTGGCCCTGCTCCACCGCATGCGCCGTAAGCCCTTCCAGGAACTGGCCGTTGACCGGCAGAAACTGCAGGGTGTAATGGCCGGGTTCAAACACAGCCACGTCCATAGTCATACCCATGCCGTTAAATAATATATCTGAGACGATTACCAAAGAGGAGTGAGACTAAAATGAAAAAACATTGGCAGAGGATTTCATTTATAATAACGGTCATTTTTTTGTTTAACCTAATACTTCCTGCCGCTTATGGGGCTGATTCCGTACAGGACTTCAGCAGGCTGCAGGCCCTGGGTATTGTCAGAGGCTATACTGACGAGTACGGTACCGATTTCATGCCAGGCCAGTCTATTACCAGGGCAGAGTATGCTACTCTTGCTGTAAGCGCGCTTGGCCTAGGGCCTGTTGCCGTGACCGCGAAGGGTAAGACAAATTTCAAGGATGTGCCTGCCTGGCACTGGGCTTCCGGCCATATTAACCTGGCTGTTACTTATGATATTATTTCCGGCTACCCGAATGAGACATTTAAACCTGAGGAAAACGTCTCCTATACTGAAGCGTTAGCAATAGCTGTCCGGCTTTTAGGTTACGGACCCACTGTTCAGGGGGACTGGCCCGTCAACTATATCACTAAGGCGGCACAGTTGGGCCTGCTGGATAATGTCGATATAGCAGATTCGACTGAGCCTGCCACCCGTGGA
Source organism: Firmicutes bacterium HGW-Firmicutes-8 (assembly GCA_002840165.1). Lineage (GTDB taxonomy): Bacteria > Bacillota > Thermincolia > Thermincolales > UBA2595 > GW-Firmicutes-8. The sequence continues at coordinate 40,947 of PGZN01000001.1, read as the reverse complement.
GAGGTGTTTCAGATTATTGAGCGGGCTTTGGATACAAAGCCTCTGGTTAACGGTAGAAGAGGGTACTGGGAAGAGGATGGGAGTTTCCTGGAGAAGAGACTCGGGGTCAAGAAGTATGAAGGGACTGTTACCGGTACCCCGCTGTATACCGGCCTGAATATGGATTATGTTTCCATCAGGCTTGCCGGTGATAATACCGTTACGCTTCCGGTAACAAACAGTGAAATTGACCCGGACAATTACTACGGTTTGCGTGTAAGGGTTATTGAGAAAGGGGATAAGGTATTACATTTAAAGGTCCTGACCGATCCCGGTGACATTAAGGATACCACTGTTAAGAGTAAGGATGCCGCAAAGAAAACCCTCACTTTGAGCGCCTCAAGCCAGACCGTTTCCGTGGCCAACGCGGTAATCAAGAAAAATTTTGCTGACAGCAGTCTCAGCAGTTTGGGAACATATGAGTCAATAAAAGTGATCCTTGACGGCAGCGGTCAGGCGGCATATGTTTTATGTACTTCTTATACAACCGGCCTGGTGCAGGGGGTCGAAGTTTCTAATGAAAAAATTATCCTCCGTAGCGATGGCCTTTGGCCGGGCAAATCTGGTACAATCAATTTACAGGGCAAGAGAGTGAAAATTTTCCGCGGGGCCAAGAAAATCTCTTTGGGAGAAATTAAGAAAGGCGAGGTCCTGGACTATATTGAGGCGGGTAATGCCTGTTATATCATTGTGACCGATAAAATAAAAGAAGGTAAACTGACATCTGTAACTGTTAGCACCTCTACTACATGGAAACTAAATCTGGAAGAGAAACTGGAGAACAGTACGATTTCCACGGCTAAGTATATTTATGTTTCCACTAATAACGGCGATTCCTTTACCAAAGTGAGCAAGAGTGATGATTTCCGCCCGGTCATGGGCCAAAATATCAAGGTTCTCCTGGACAAGTCCGGCAAGGCAGCTTATGTAATCTGCCGGTAATGATTAGAGTTAACTATCGGGCTAAGTACTTAATGACTATTTTGGATGGAGTGTTTTCCGGATGATTCAACTTCAACAGTTAAGCAAAGACTACGCCGGAATCAAGGCTGTCGTCAATTTGAACCTGGAGATTAAAAAGGGGGAGATTTTCGGCCTGTTAGGACCGAATGGGGCCGGAAAAACCACGACGATCAGGATGCTCACCATGCTGACCAAGCCGTCCGGCGGCAAAGCGTTTATTAACGGTTATGAGATAACCCGGGATTTATTTGATGTAAAAAAAGAAATCGGCGTTGTTCCCCAGCATATGAACCTTGATATAGAGATGACGACCTGGGAAAACCTGGAACTCCACGGGCGTCTACATAAAATGCCCAAGGATGACCGCCGGAAGAGAATTCAGGAACTATTGGACTATGTCGAACTCAGTGACCGGGCAGGTGACCTGGTTGGGAAGTTATCCGGCGGCATGAGGAGGCGGTTGATGATCGCCAGGGCTTTAATGCATTACCCGCATGTATTGTTTCTTGATGAGCCGACTGTTGGGTTGGATCCCCAAACCAGGCGAAGAATCTGGGATTTAATCAGGAGAATGAATAATGACGGCATGACCGTCCTTTTAACTACTCATTACATAGAAGAAGCCGAAATGTTATGCCACCGGGTTGGTATTATGGACCGTGGGCAGTTAATTGCCTTAGGTACACCGGAAGAATTAAAGAAAAGGGTAGGGGAAGTTGTAGTTGAATCCCTCAACCAGGGGGGTACGGAATATAAGTTTTTTGCTGACCGGGAACAGGCGCTCAAGTATGTCGGGAGTTTCAAGCAGAATGTCATTATCCGGGAATCCAATTTGGAAGATGTTTTTGTCGAACTGACTGGACGTAAGGTGGGTGATTAAAATAGATTTTTATACTGTTTTTTGGCGTGAAATGGTAGTCTTAAAAAGAAGATTATGGAAGTTTCTGGTTTCCCGTATGGTCAGTCCTTTTCTTTACCTGGTGGCATTTGGATGGGGGTTGGGACGGAGTATCCAAATGAACGGCGGTAATTACCTGCAGTTTGTGGTACCTGGGATTATTGCCTTAAGCGCCATGAATACCAGCTTCAATTCTGTGGGCACTTCCCTGAACATGAGCAGGCTTTACCATAAAACCCTGGAAGAATACTTAATCGCTCCCATCAGCGCTTTTTCCGTTGTCCTGGGCAATGTACTTGCAGGCAGCTTGCGCGGGATATTGTCTTCCGTGATTATTTTGGGACTGGCCTATGTCTTCGGGGCCAAAATAACCGTCAATTTCTGGTTTGTTCTAGTCGTACTGCTGACCTGCTTTTTGTTTGCTTCTTTAGGGGTAGTGGCTGCCATGACTATTGATTCTCATGAGGATATGTCGAATTTCTCCACTTTTGTCATTTTACCCATGTCTTTTCTCTGCGGTACATTTTTTTCTTCGGAGAAACTCCCCCGGCTTTTCCATTATTTCGTTGAACTGCTTCCTTTAACCCATGCCAGCCAGTCTTTACGGGCGATAGCTTTGGGTTATGATTTTCCTGCTGTATCGTTATTGGTGTTATTCGGCTATTCTTTGGTTTTATTTGCCGCCGGTGTAATAGTGGTACGGAGGGTCAGGTAAAGCCTCTTCCGATTACCAGGGATTTGGCCAAGGACCCGAAGGTAAATGAACTTAAGCGGTCGAGAGAACGCATAAGTGGTGATTTTACTGAATATTACTTAAAAATTCGGAAGTTTTTACAAGAAGAAGCGGGAAGACAATCCTGTCTAAAACATTTTAAAATTTTCTGAAAAAGAAGAAGGAATTTTTGGAGTTCCGTCGAAATAAATTATAAAGGATATAAATACTGTCAATATCAAGAAGATATTGATTCGATTTAAATAATTAGCCAGTATAAAAAATTATAAATTAGGAAAAAACCATGAAGGTTTGTGTCTGATAGGAAAATGACACATTTTTCATGGTTTTTATTTTCTCCGGAGTATGGTATAAGAATATATAAATTTAGGATGCTTAGGACCATGAAGGTTTTATTGAGATTCAACAGAAGTAGGATTCGCCTACATGGTTCTTTTTTGTTTTGATTGTTTTCCGGAGGAGAGGGGGGAGGCAACTTGAAAGGCTATCTCATAAAACGTGTTATGTATCTCATTCCCGTTATGCTGGGTGTATCCATAATTACCTTTGCGCTGATTAACCTTGTCCCGGGTGACCCGGCCGAAATCATCCTGCGGGCCGGTGGCGTAGAACCGACATTGGAGGCGGTAGAGGTCCAGCGGGAAGAACTGGGACTTAATGACCCGGTGTATGTCCGGTACGGCAAGTGGTTGTGGAATATCCTTCATTTGGATTTCGGCCAGTCATTCCGGACGGGGCATCCGGTATCCCAGGAGATTATTGACCGTTTTCCCGCTACATTGGAATTAGCATTGGCCGGGATGCTGGTAATGCTTTCGGTATCATTTCCCGTGGGTATCCTGGCTGCTATATATAAAAATACCGTGATGGATCACCTGAGCAGGGTGGTAGCCCTTTTGGGAGCATCTCTTCCTTCTTTCTGGCTGGGACTCTTATTAATATATTATTTGTCAGTTCAGCTGGGGCTTTTTCCAGTTATGGGACGGGGCGGCTGGAGCCACCGGATGCTGCCTGCTTTAACCCTGGGATTAGGTATGGCGGCTACCTATGCCCGGCTTCTTAGGGCCAGTATGGTGGAGGTGCTGGGACAGGATTATATCCAGGCTGCCCGGGCCAGAGGTTTAAAGGAACGGGTAGTAATTTTGCAAAACGCCTTAAAAAACGCCCTTCTCCCGGTAGTTACCGCCTTCGGGATGAGTTTTGGGCACCTTCTCGGCGGCACTGTTATTGTGGAGACTGTTTTTGCCTGGCCCGGCATGGGAAAGTTTTTAGTGGACGCCATTTTTAACCGTGATTACCCGGTGGTTCAGGGGTATGTGCTGTTTATGGCTTTTGTTTTCGTTTTTGCCAACCTGGCGGTAGATATATCTTATCATTTTCTTGACCCGCGAATTCGCCTGGAAAGGGGGAGATCAGGATAGAACTCAGCGAGCAAATTCCGTATTGCGATGACCGGGAAGAAGGGGCTGCGGAAGGATTTTTCAGGCCCGCTCTTAACCGGCTGGTAAAGGATAAGCTGGCTATGCTGGGGCTGATTATTATTCTTGGCGTAGTGGCCGCGGGCATATTTGCCCCTTACCTGGCGCCAAATGACCCGTTGAAAATAGATTTGAACCAGAGGTTGCTCGCCCCCGGCAAACAGTTTCCTTTGGGTACCGATCATCTGGGCAGGTGTGTGCTTTCCCGTTTAATTTACGGGATTCGCATTTCACTCACCACCTCCTTCATTGTACTGTTTATCATTATGACCATCAGTATCTTTGTGGGTACTGTTTCCGGGTATGTTGGGGGCAAGGTTGATAACCTCATCATGCGGTTGATTGACATCCTGCTGGCTTTTCCCGGCCTGATCCTGGCCCTGGCCATTGCGGGAATGCTGGGGCCGAGCATCATGAATGTCATGATTGCCTTGGCTGCGGTCCACTGGGTGGGATATGCCCGGATCATCCGGGGGATGGTGCTTTCCATCAAGGAAAAGGAGTATGTCCTGGCGGCCAGGGCCTGCGGGACAACGGACGGCAAAATAATCTTCCGCCACATCCTGCCGAATATCATTTCACCTGTAATAGTACTTGCTACTCTGGACATGGGACACCTTATTGTCAGCATTTCCGGTCTTTCATTCCTGGGATTGGGAGCCCAGCCCCCTGTCCCCGAGTGGGGGGCCATGCTTAATGACGGCCGTCCCTATATGCAGGTAGCGCCGCAGTTGATGCTTTATCCGGGGATAGCCATCCTGGTGGTTGTGTTAGCCTTTAACCTTTTGGGAGACGGCTTACGGGACGTTTTTGACCCAAAGGGGACCAGAAGGGCTTAAAAATTGAATTTGATGAGTAGAATAAAATTTAATAAGAAAGAGTGATTAAAGTGAAAAATTGTTTATCTAACATATCTTTTCGCGATACCACAGATTTACTTGTATACGGCCATGAGGGATGGCTGGAGTTTCCACGTACCCATGGCCATGCAGGGAAAAAGGCGGAGGTATTTCTTAAGTGGGGACATAACATGCAAACCGATGGCTTGTGCCGGCAAGAGGGTTTAAAGGCGTGGGTTATCAATCCCGCTGGTGAAAAGCAGGAATTGGGTATTGAGGACGGTTTCCCTGATTATTATGTGCTTTCTTTTGTTCCTGAAATGGAAGGACTTTACCAGGTGGTCGTCCAGCTCGACGATTTTTATTCAATTGACATTGAAGGTAAGTTCCGGCACGGCTCCAGGCGTGAGTGGCCGGGAGCCGTCGAGTCGGTATTTTATACCCAGGTCTACCGCACCATTATTCCGGTAGGGCATAACTTGACAGGAGTTATTAATCCGGTGGGAACCATTATGGAGATTGGGCCGAGAGAATGGATAGGTTGGCAGGCCGGAAGTGACCTGGAAATAGAGGTGTTTTTGAATAATCAGGCCATAGCGGGACAGGAAGTGATAATAGCCTGGAACGGACCGGATGGATACCGGTCTTCGGTCGCCATGACTGACGAGAAGGGGGTGACCACAGTCAATTTACAGGAACCGGGACAGTATATGTTTCTGGCCCGGACATCTTTCCCGGAAAAAGTGGCTGATAGCCATGACAAGCGCTCGGTTACGGGGACGGTAACACTATTGGTAACCGGCCGGAAGCCGGAATAGTTTTGAACTCCTGCCAGTCATATGGAAAGGTGGGGATGGACAGTGCAGCTCATTTTGGATGTCTTGCCTGATATCCTGAAGTTGTGGAAAAATGTATTGCCTTCTATCTTTGTGGGCTGTTTTCTCGGCAATTTATTTCATAATACTGTTTTTCTGCACCGCCTGGGCCGGGGAATGCACCCCCTGGCTCGGCTGGGCCATTTGCCTGCGGGCTGTGCCACCTCCCTTACTCTGTGTCTGGTCGACCGGATTGCCGCCTATACCATGCTGGCCGAACTGAAAAATACCGGGGTAATCAGGGCTCGGGAGGTGGTGGTTTCTTATCTTGTTTCTGCTTTACCCACCGGACTATATTTTACGATTTTTTTCTTCAGTCCGGCGGTTATTGCTTCTCTGGGATGTCGCACCGGAGCCATATACCTGGGAATTTATCTTGGTATAAATCTGATGATCAGCGCCGTAGGGCTGCTGCTGGGCAGGTTACTTCTGCCGCGACCGGATCGGACTCAGGAATGGCTTGATCAAAGCAGGGAAACAGTTCATACATCCTGGCGGGACAAGCTGATTGCTGAGGCACGGCGGACCATTCCCTCTTTTTGCCGCCTGGCCGTGGTTTTCATACCGGTCACCTTTCTGATATCGATCCTGCTGCATACGGAGCTTGTCCACCAAATACTGCGGCAAATTGACCCTATCTTAAGATGTCTGGGCCTGCCTGGCCCTGTGCTTTTCGTTATTACTACCGGTGTAATGAGCATGATCGTCGCCATAGGCACCCTCGGCCCCATCTTGCAGGCCGGTTTGGTCACTCCGGCAGAGGCAGTTACTGCGTTGCTGGTTACTTCGGTACTTCATTACCTGTATGAATTCTGGAGCGGCGGACTGCCCACCAATATTTCCATTTTCGGGCCTAAATTGGGGGGGAAGGTGAGCCTGGCGGCGCTGTTGGTGCGGGAATGTGCGACGTGCCTGGCCCTGGGATTAATGGTTCTCCTGCACTAACCTTGCCGCTTGAACATTTACATTAATATAGCCAATTGGAGGTATTTTTGTGGTCATTCAACAAAGGATAGAAAATTACTGGACAACAAGAGCGAATGGTTACAGTCAATCAATACGGGAAGAACTAGATTCTTTTAAAAAAGATGCCTGGAAGAAACTGATTAGTGAACATGCCGGACAGGGCGATAATATTGAAGCATTGGATATCGGTACCGGTCCCGGTTTCTTTGCCATCTTGATGTCAGATTTGGGTTATCAGGTTACAGCAGTTGACTATACCGAGGATATGCTGCAGGAAGCCAGAAAAAATACGGAAAACGCCGGGTTTTACGTTCACCTTGTCAAAGCCGATGCTCATAAACTGCCTTTTTTGGATAATACCTTTGATTTGATAATTTGCAGGAATCTTGTTTGGACACTTGCCAATCCTCAGACTGTATATCAAGAATGGCGCCGGGTTTTAAAAATAAATGGAAAGGTTCTGGTCTATGATGCGAACTGGTATCTGAGACTTAATGATGCTTCACTGCAAGAAAAATATGAAAAAGCTCTGAAAATGGCAGAAGAGATGGGATATCGAAAAACTGTTACCAGGGAACAGGAAATAGAGTGCGAGAATATAACGAGAAATCTTCCATTAAGCTATGAGTTAAGACCTGAGTGGGATAAAAAGGCGCTCTTAGAATGTGGCTTTCAGAAAGTATTTGTAGATGTTGATATATCAGACAGAATTTACGACGAAGTAAAAAAGGTACTGTATAGTTCCACCCCGATGTTTCTGGTTTGTGCTCAAAAATAGAAAAGGAGAGGGACAGACATGAAATTGAGAAAAGGTTTAATCACAATTATAACAATTGCGCTGCTATTACTGGTAATGGTAAGCGGCTGTGGTGGAAAGAGTTCCGAAAAAGCCGGGAACAGTGGACAGAATGAACACAAAATATTAACTGTCGGTATGGCATTCGCGCCCGATAACCTGGATCCTGCAAAAGGATGGAATGGCTGGCATGTTGTAAAATTCGGCATGGGCGAAACTTTGGTAAAATTGGGAAGGGATATGAATTTTGAACCATGGCTTGCTGAATCGTGGACAAAAGTGGATGATATAACCTGGAAAATAAAGGTCAGGGATAATGTCATGTTTCATAACGGTACAAAGGTTACCGGTGAAGCGGTCAAGGCTTCTCTGGAACGTACTCTCCAAATAAATGAAAGAGCGCCTCAGTTGCTTGATATTGCTTTAATAGAGGCAAACGGCAATGAAATAACGATAAAGAACAAACGTCCGAATCCGTCATTTATATCTGCTTTAGCTGATCCTTACGCGGTAATAGTGGATGTAGCCGCAGCAAATACCATGGGTGAAGAGTTTACTATGAAACCGGTACTGACAGGGCCATTTAAAGTAAAGGAATATGTTAAAGATGTCCAGGTAGTGGTCGAAAGAAATGACAGTTATTGGGAAGACAAAGCAAAGTTGGATGAGGTTGCCTTCAAATTCATTGCTGACAGCAATACCCGGATGATGGCATTACAGGCAGGAGAAATCCAGGTTGCGGACAACATTCCTGCAGAAAGCATGGAAGCTATTACTAAAACAGGGGCTTTTCAAGTAATGTCAGAATCCTCTGTTCGTACACATATGCTTATTTTTAATGTAAAGAAACCGGGTCTTGATGATATTAACGTAAGAAAGGCTATTAATATGGCCATTAACAGGGAGGACCTGGGCAGTAAAGTGATGAAAGGGAGCGGTATCCCAGCAGTTGGGCCTTTCCCGTTGGTACTGCCTTTTGGAGGTAATGAACTGAAGGGATATACTTATCAGCCTGAGGAGGCCGGGAAGCTTTTTGATGATGCCGGGTGGAAACCCGGACCTGATAATATACGCCAGAAAAACGGGAAGAAATTGGAGTTTACTGTTCTTTGCTATAAAAAGCGACCGGAACTGCCGGTTCTACTGGAAACTATCCAGGCAGAACTAAAGGAGATTGGCATCAAGATTAATATTGCCAATATGGAAAATATCAGCGAGGCCCTGAAAGGAGACTTTGACGCCAGTATTTACAGCTTGAATACTGCTCCCGCCGGCGATCCGCAGTATCTTCTGGAAACCATGTTCAGGACAGGGGCGAGTTCAAACTTCGGAAAATACAGCAGTTCCAATCTTGATGCTCTGGCAGATAAACTTAAAACTGCTTTTGATACCGGGGAACGAAACTCTATTGCCAGAGAGGCTCAACAAGCTGTTCTGAATGACGCGGCTTTTGCATTCCTCGTTTATCCCAAGACCAACATGGCCGTCAGCAATAAGGTCAACGGTATTGTGTTATCACCATCAGAGTTTTATATGTTGAATTCAGACGTGACTGTCATACCTTAATTAAAGCATACAGGATTTCCCGAGCGGGCTGAAATCAATCCGGCAGTATATGGAGGATAAAGGAGGGGTTACATGTCAACATGTACAGGGATTTTTATAAGGAGCGCGGGAGACAGTGATATTAAGCCTGCCACGGAATTTGCCTTTAGAATGATTGAAGAGGCTTATGGCAGAGGAAGTAACCCTGCTTGGGACTATGACCTGCTTAATTTTGAAGAGGTCTATATCAAAAATCAAGGCAATGCCTTTTTGGTCGCTTTTGCTGAAAATGATAAAATTGTCGGAAGCCTGGCAGTGCGCCGGTATGACGGACGAATTCAGGTGCTAAAGGGTTTTTATGATTTAAAAGCGACGGCAGAGTTGGCCAAATGTTTTGTTGATAAGAGATACCGGAGAACCGGCATTGGTTCTTTGCTGTTGAAAGAGGCTGAACAATTCTGTAAAAGGTCTGGATATAAGCTAATGTATCTTCACACTCATATGTATTTACCAGGCGCTTTTGAATTCTGGCAGTCCCGGGGATTTAAGGCCAGACTGGATGAAGGTGGCCCAAGTCAAACTGTGCATATGGAAAAGAATCTTTAAATTACAAGTGCAGATACAAGATGGCGGAAAGATGGTGAAAACATGGAGGAAGCAGCACTCCGGGTAAAAAACCTGTCAACCCATTTTTATACACCCCGGGGGATAGTGAAAGCTGTTAACGGTATTAGTTTTCAAGTGAAAAGAGGCCAGGTTTTGGGTCTTGTCGGGGAGAGTGGATGCGGCAAAAGTATCACATCCTTGTCCATTCTAAGGCTTGTTCCTACACCGGGTAAAATTGTCGGCGGAGTAATCTATTTGAACGGCAAAAACTTGCTTCAACTGCCAAAGGAAGAAATGCGCCGGGTCAGGGGTAAGGAAATGGCCATGATTTTTCAGGATCCGATGACTTCATTTAACCCTGTGCGCAGTATTGGCAGGCAGTTTATTGAAACCATCCTGGCCCACATGGATATTACGAAGGAAGAGGCCTGGAACAGGGCCGTGGAAATGCTGGCCAAGGTTGGACTCCCGGCTCCCGAAAAAGTTATGAGACAGTATCCTTTTCAGTTAAGCGGGGGAATGCGGCAGAGGGCCATGATCGCTATTGCCCTGGCCTTAAACCCGAAGGTCTTGATTGCTGATGAGCCTACAACGGCCCTTGATGTAACCATCCAGGCCCAGATCCTGGCCGAAATGAGGCGGCTCAAGGATGAGTTTGGGACAGGTATACTTTTGATTACTCATGACCTCGGGGTAATTGCTCAACTTGCCGATGAGGTAGCGGTAATGTACGCGGGCTCGATTATGGAATACGGCAGTATAACAACAGTTTTTGAAACCCCGGCGCATCCTTATACCAGGGCTCTCCTCAATTCCATCCCGCGCCTGGACCGGGATGAAGGGACCCTGAAGCCGGTGAAGGGACAGCCGCCCAGTTTGCTCAATCTAAAGGAACAGTGTCCTTTCCTCCCCCGCTGTGACCGGGCAGGCAAATTATGTTCCACAAAAAAGCCCTTGTTGACAGCGATTACCCCCGCTCACCGGGTGGCCTGTAATTACCCATTATCAACCGTAATTCAGGAAGAAGAGGTATCTTACCGTGAACTTGCCTGCACAAACTGAAACCTGTAAACCCGCTATGTTGGAGATTATCGATCTCGTTAAATATTATCCGGCAGGAGGCGGTTCTCTCTCTTCTCCACAGGAAAACATTAGAGCTGTTGACGGGGTGTCCTTTTTTATCAAGGAAGGGGAAACCCTGGGGCTGGTCGGGGAGAGCGGCTGCGGGAAAAGCACTCTGACTCGTGTGGTATTGAAACTTGAGGAACCCACGGCAGGACGTATTTTGTTTGAAGGCGAGGATGTAACCGCATGGCAGGGAAGAAAACTGAGGGAACTTCGCAAAAATATGCAGATTATTTTTCAGGATGCCTATTCTTCCCTCAACCCCCGTATGACCGTCGAACAAATAATCGGTGAACCTTTGGCCAATTATTGTAAAGATACCAGGAAGGAACGCCGCAGGAACGTGCGGGAGCTCTTGCAAATTGTCGGTTTGAATCCGGAGCACCTGCAGCGTTACCCTCACGAGTTCAGCGGCGGTCAGCGCCAGCGGATCGGGATTGCCAGGGCGCTTGCTTTAAGACCGAAACTGATTATCTGTGACGAATCAATTGCCAGTCTGGACGTATCCATCCAGGCCCAGATATTGAACCTCCTAAAGGAACTCAAAGATGGGTTCGGCCTTTCTTATCTCTTTATTTCCCATGACCTTGCTGCGGTCAAGTATATCAGCGACCGGGTGGCTGTGATGTATTCAGGCAGGATTGTTGAGGTTATCAGGGCTGAAGACTTAACAAAGGAGGCAGGCCATCCCTATACACAGTCACTTCTGGCGGCGGTTCCCCTGCCGGACCCGGGAAAGAGGGATTCGAAGCAGGCCATTTTAAGAGGGGAGCCGCCTAACCCGGTTAAGCCGCCATCCGGGTGCAGGTTCCACCCCCGGTGCCCCCGGGCGGCGGAGATTTGTAAGGTAACAGAGCCTGAATTGCAAGCAATTGGCCCGGACCACCGGGCAGCCTGTCATTTTGTCCGCCAAAAATTTAAACTTTGAGCAGGAATTGTTTAATTTATGTAGAAATAAACAACAAACGAACCATGAAGGTTTGCTGTAAAAGCGGCTTCATGGTTTAATTTTTAATGAAAAAACATGGGGTGATTAATATGTTTGAAGCGGAGTCCCTGAGGATTGGTACCGTTATTGTATCTCATGAACTCATGGGTCTGGTTCATTACCACGGACATTTATGCCCGGAATTGGCCATTGGTTACAGGGTCAGTAAGATTGCCATGACAGAGCTAGGTATCACCAGAGAAAACTCTTTAGAATATGTTGCCGGAGCAGCCAATTCTTCCAGCGCCGTGGATGCCATCCAGTATCTTACTGGTTGCACCATTGGCAAGCAGAGTTTCTTCATTGAAGATACGGGGAAGCATGTATACTTTTTTGCCCGGAGATCTTTGCAGCCGCTAACCGGCCAAGGTTTAATCATTGACTTGAACGGGGGATTATTGAAACAAAACAGTAAATGGTATAATTAATGATACTGCCGACTTTTTTATATATGGCCATGAAGAATAGTTGTGACACTATTGGTAACCGGGTAAAATCATAATGGGAATTAATTAAAGTTCATAAAATGAAAGGAGACGGTATAAATGTGCAGAGAATTAACCCCGTGGGAGAAATGTGTGGAATTTCACGGGCATGCATGTCCCGGGTTGGTAAAAGGTTTTAAGGTAGCGTTATTGGCTCTTAAGGAACTTGGAGTTACTAGGGCCCGGGACGAAGAACTAGTGGCCATTGTGGAGAATGACGCCTGCGGCATTGATGCTATCCAGGTCTTGACCGGGTGCACCATCGGCAAAGGCAATTTGGTTTACCTGGATTATGGCAAGCAGGTATATACCTTTGGTAATCGTAAAACCGGAGAAGCTGTGAGAGTTGCTGTTAAACCGGGGACTGTAACCAAGGATCAGGAATATAAGGAGCTTCAGGATAAACTGAAGAATGGCGAAGCGGCTCCGGAAGAAGAGGACCGCTTTCAGCAGAAACACCTTGAATATTGCCAAAAGATAATGGATTTACCTGATGAAGAATTTTGTTGGGTGGAAAAAATCAGTTTGGAATTTCCGAAAAAGGCACGCCTCTTTGATACCGTGATTTGCCAGGAGTGCGGCGAGGGCGCCATGGAACCGCGCATGCGGGTGAAAAACGGCAAACTGGTTTGTTTAGCTTGTGCCGGAGAAGAATATACCAGAGGGTGGTAAAAACTAAGGAGAGACAGCATTTGTTCCACATCGGCAATATGTTGCTGCAGGTGGCTGATCCGGTTTTGGTCGCCTATTTTCTGGCAGCTCTTGAAGCTCCAGTTTATGAGCATCAATGGAGCCCTGCAGGTCATTGTAAAGGTTTACGGCTCAAGTAGAAGTTGGAGAAGGTTGAAAACGTTGTTGCAATTATGCTAAACTAAATGCATGGGGAAAAAACAGGGTTGACAGCCGTAAGAAGCGTCCATTGACGGCCCGGATTATTTGTTTAAAAACGGTATCAGGAGATGAAAGAAATCGGCAGATGTCTAAAACGCCAGCTAATGACCCAAAAGGCAGGCTGTCAGACCGAGGTGAACGTCGGCCGCAATGACCCCTGCCCCTGCGGAAGCGGGAAGAAATATAAAAAAATAATCTTGACAGCATCCAAAACCAAAATATTCTGGACAATGAAAACAAATTCATGTTACAATATTTTTAAAAGAATAATCTGGAGCAAGTGATCCTGTTTAACAGGATTGAAAAGGGAAGCCGGTTTAAATCCGGCGCGGTCCCGCCACTGTAAGAGGGAGCCTGTCTGCATGATGCCACTGGGGAAACCCGGGAAGGCGCAGAACAGGCGATGATCTTAAGCCAGGAGACCTGCTTGCTTGAACTCACCGCTGTTACCCACGATGGATGGGGAGGAAGAGAGCTTTTGGCTTTTTTTGCCCTCCGCATAATTGTGCGGAGGGCATGTTGTGTTAAAAACTGAATATTTGTGGAATAGGTGTTTTACCCTGAGGGGTAAAACTTAAATGGAATTCATAAAATATTTTGCTGTGACGGAGAATGAACTCAAAAGAGGAATTTAACTTGAGTCCATAATGATCCGAAAAATCAGCGGGTCGGCCTGTCTAATACACCTGGTTTGAATAATTTTGGAGGTGATTAGATAAGGCTTTTTTTGTTGTAAAATTAAATATTTCGGAATAGGTGTTTTACCCTGAGGGGTAAAACTTAAATTCGATAGAATTTTGGCTAAAACAGCGGAATGAATATAAATTAAGGTGAAGAACTTATATTCATATATGATGCTGTTTAACCAACAGCCTATTCTAATAAACCTCGTTATTTTGTATTGGGGAGGTGTTAGAGTAGGTTAACATTATTTATTTTGCTCCCTGGTTTACAATGCCAGGGTATTCTTATTTAAATGGGAGGAGGGATGATTTCTTGCTGTTAAGATCAGGTTTCCTGGCTGCAATCTTAATTTTAAGTATAAAAACCGGACTTATTTTGGGAACATCATGGCTGAGCCGTAAGGCGGTTGTCCTGGTTTCCTCAATATTCGGGTTAGCATTGTTCATTTTGGCAAAAACCTTTGCCAAACACCAGAAAATACTGGTACATTTTCTTGACCGCTATACCTTTGTAGGAGCTATATTGGCAGCCATATTACTAATTTACTTAGGGCTTCAGGAATCTGATCCGGTCGGTTGGGGAGAAGAAAGGAACAAGGGAAAACTGGCGTGGCTTGGTTTTCTGCCGTGTCCTTTTTGTCTGGTTGCCCTGGCTTTTTCGGTGATTATGATGGCTCCAATAGCTGGTGTGGGTATATCAATTGTGGGCGCCGGTACGGCTGTTGTTTTTGCTCTAATGGTCATGGGGGTTGCGCTGGGAATCAGAGTACTTATTAAGCTTACCAAATTCCGGCCCGTAACCGTTTTCAATCAACTGTTATTCTTCATGGGAGCGCTTACCCTGGCCTTTTCTCTTATCATTCCAAATTTTGTCCAGGGCATGACCATGCAATCGAGTCCTATCGAGGTTTCTTCGCCCATGTTGTTGGGATGGGTGGTTACAGGATTCGTCGGGGTGACCTTACTCGGTTATTTCCGGTACCAAAAAAAACATGAGTAAAGAAAGGTGATAACTTGTGGTTATTCCGGGTTCAGAATACCTCAGCAAAATTTTGCATGTAATTTCTCAGAGCTTTTTGATTCCCGATATTTTGGGATTGATCTTTTTTATAGTTTTCGCATTCATGGAACTGGGGAGCTTCACCGCAGAGTTGAGGAAGAGAAGAAAGAGCAAACTAGGGAATTTACTGGAAATACTCCGGGATATGAGAGGAATCCGTTCCTGGCAGTTGCAGGACTTACAAAAAGCTGTAACAGACAGTTCATTACCTGTCAGACAAAAACAGATGCTGCTCCATCTGATAGCCAGTCCTGATCCTTGTTCCGGGAACAAAAGACTCTTGGCCAGAGAGATTCTTGACAGCCTGGAATTTCAGGGCATGAAGACCCTGGAGAAGACCGACCTAATTGTCAAATGGGGACCGGTTTTAGGTTTGATGGGTACTTTGATTCCTCTAGGTCCGGGGCTGGCGGGCTTAGGGCAGGGCGACCTGAATTCCCTGTCCCAGGCTGTTATTGTGGCTTTTGATACTACTGTAGTGGGTATCGCTGCCGGGGCTATTGCTTACCTGATTTCCAAGGTCAGGAGGCGTTGGTATGAAGAGGATTTGAGTAATTTGGAAATTGTACTGGAAATCATTCTGGGAGGTGAAGGGGATGTTGCTCAGGAGAGCAAAACGGTCGCGGCTGCAGGAAGACGACCTTGATCCCTTGGGGGGCGTCGCCAACCTCATTGATGTTATGCTGGTCTTTGCCTGTGGGTTAATGGTGGCCCTGGTCCTTTCCTGGAACCTGCAGAATGTCCTTTTCAGCAAATCCACACCTAAAGAAAGGCAACAGATGCTGCAGGCAATCCAGAAGATAGTGAATGTCCAAAAGGGGAGAGAACTGAAAGAAATGCCTCAGGTTAAATCGGGAGGCGGTTCAGGTTATCAGGAAATGGGTACGGTTTACAAGGATCCCAAGACAGGCAAGCTGATTATGATTGAATAGATTCCGACTAATAGTAATTAATAACATAAATGCTAGTTTGTTATTCGATTTTCTGGGAGGGAAAAGAAGTGCTGAGAAAAAAAAGAAGATTATATTCATACTTGGTTTTGTTAGCCATAATATTAAGTATTATCGCACCTATAGTTAACGCTGCTGAAGACAGTGTTGTTACCGGTATTGAATTAATACCCGATAAAGCAGTTATGAAAATACGTACCGACAAACAGATAAGTGTTGTAGTAAAGGACCAGTATGGGGCTGTTATGGAAAATCAACAAGTGACATGGCAGAGCAGTGATAGTGTGGTCGCTGTTGATGAAGCCGGAGTGGTAACCGCTGTTTATGAAGGGCCTGCCACTGTTACAGCAGCCTGTTACGGTTTGCAAGCTAATTGTGAAATAACAGTTGAAGAGGCAAGGGTAGATAAAATTGAGTTAGACTGTAGTACTTTAAACTTAAGGGTCGGCTCTACCAGAACGGTAAGTGCCGCAGTATACGACCAGTTTGGCGATGTCATGAACGGACAGGAATTAACCTGGAATAGTCTTAATCCAGATGTGGCCACGGTTGATAACGGGTTAGTAACAGCTAAAAGCGTTGGTGAAACTACTGTTACTGCCGCTTGTTATTTGGACAGTAATATCAAGGCCGAGTTTCAGGTTACGGTTGAAAATGCAAAGCCGGATCAAATTAAGTTAAATTATAGCAGTTTAAGTTTAAGGGTTGGCTCCGAGAGAACCTTAACGGCTACAGTAAAGGACCAGTTTGGCGAGGTTATGGGCGGGCAGGAAATCGTTTGGCAAAGCGTTTACCCTGAGGTGGCTGTAATAGATAACGGGTTAGTAACAGCCAAGAGCGTTGGGGAAACCACAGTTACTGCTGCTTGTTATGGGGACAGTGATATTAAGGCTGATTGTCAGGTTAAGGTACAGGAAGGTTACCTGACAAATTTGGTAATTATTACAGGTTCAAAACCTCTTGTGTCACCGCTTGTGGAGGCTTACCATAACCTGACGGAGAAAAGAAACCCGCCCTACCAGTTTGGATTGAGAATTTTTTCTGCAGATGATTTAGCTTCCAATACGGCTAAAGTTCAGCAAGCGGTGCAAAATGCAGATGCCGTATTAGTGCAAATGATTTCAGATACGAGAACAGAGGACTTTCGTACTATTTTAAAAGACAGCTGGGAGGCAGAATGGAAAAATGGGAAGGTGCCTGCAATTTATACCCCAAGTTGCACGGATGGTTTCGCAATAAATATTGTTAAAGACTTACCGATCCAAGCAAATATTAATAAGGACGATTTGACGACACTGACGAAATATATTAGTGCAAGAGGTACAGATAACGGTGAGCGATTATTGTTATTTTTAGCTTCTAAATACGGAGAAGGAGATGTGACGACAGCCGAGGATTTAACTCCTATTGGGAGTAGAGGTACGTTCGCTTACCACCCTGATGCCCAGGGTAATGGGACATTTTTAAATCCAGAGGATTATTATAACTGGTATATAAGCCGATCTGGATATGATCCCTCAGCACCTTGGGTTGGCATTATGGATTACGATTCTGCTTATCTCGATGGTGATTATGACTTAACGACAGAACTATTAAAATCGTTGGAAAAGAAAGGTAATAATGTTGTTTTAATATATACACCTTCGAGTAAAAAAATTGACTCTGTGCGTAGTTACTTTTACAGAGATTTAAATGGAGACGGGAAGAAAGAACCGGCAATAGATACCTTCATCCTTTCGATGGGTTTTGCCTTTGACTCAAAAAATCAACAAAGTACCATAGATTTATTTACAGAAATGAATGTACCTGTTTTAGCGCCAATTTATGCGAGTGATTTAGAAAAATGGGAAAGTGATCCAGCCGGCACTTCCAGCAGCATATATTGGAATGTAGCCATGCCTGAGCTGGACGGCCGAATTGAACCAGTATTAATGGGGGGCATAAAGACTTTAAATGCCGATGAAGCAACAGGCGCAATTATCTCCAAAAGAGTTGCCCTACCTGACCGAATAGAACGGGTGGCAGGAAGAGCGACAAATTGGGCTAAACTACACAAGATGGAGAATCAGGATAAGAAAGTAGCGATTCTTTATTATAACCATGATGGTGGTAAAGATGGCATTGGGGCTTCTTATTTAAATGTACCAAGGAGTTTAACGGAAATATTAAAGGCTTTAAAAAATAATGATTATACTGTGAACCAAGATGGTTCGTTAAGCAGCGAAGGAGAAATCACGGAAGAAAAGGTTTTTAATGAGATGTTTAGCAAAGGACGTAATATTGGCGGTTGGGCGCCTGGTGAGCTGGAAAAATTTGCTGCCCAAGCTGGAATCATCAAAATTAGCTTGGACGAATATCTTAGCTGGTACAACCAGCTTCCTGTCAAGCTGCGTGAAGCAGTGGAAAAAGATTGGGGATCTGCTCCCGGAAAAGTCATGGTACAGGATGAGCAAATAATTATCCCGGGTGTTATCAATGGTAATGTTTTTTTTGGACCGCAGCCCATGCGAGGGTGGGGAGAGGATGTAACTAAAATTACCCATTCACCAACTTTACCTCCCAGCCACCAATACTTGGCCTTTTATTGGTGGTTGCAACATGAGTTTAAATCAGATGCGGTAATACACTTGGGAACCCATGGTACGGCAGAATGGTTACCGGGAAAATCTGTCGGCTTATCAGGAGAAGATTGGCCGGATATTGTGCAAGGGGATATGCCAAATATTTATCCTTATATCGTAAATAACCCTGGCGAAGGAACTCAAGCCAAAAGAAGAGGGTATGCGGTACTGATAGACCATTTGACGTCAGCTCTAGTCAATACAGAGCTTTATGGTAATCTTAGAGAACTGCATGATCTAGCTAATGAATATGATACTGCAGTTGTGAATAACTTACCTGCTGAAGATATAGATAAGATTAAAAACAAGGTGAAAATATTAGTGGTAAATGAAGGAGTAGGGGAAAAGGTTGGGGTCAGCGCAGATGATCTCGATAAAAATTTTGATTCAGCTTTAGAAAAATGTAAACAATATTTGGATGACTTAGAAGCAGATGTAACTCCTTTAGGTTTGCATACCTTTGGGGTGCCGCCTCAAGGAGCCGCTTTTGAAGGCATGGTCAAAGCCATTGTGAATTATGATCCGGCAACCCGCAGCGCTTTGGAAGCGGAGATCCGAGCTAATTTGCAGAATACCACACAAGAAATGGACATGCTTCTTTTAGCACTTAAGGCCGGTTATATTCCTCCTAATGCTGGTAATGATCCAGTGCGAGATCCAAGTGTAATGCCAACGGGAAAAAATTTGGTGTCTTTTGATCCGCGTAAAACTCCAGATAAAATAGCATGGGTAATTGGTAAAAAATGTGCAGATGACTTATTGGCTGCTTATTATGCGAAGCATGGTTCTTACCCAGAATCCGTTGGTGTTGTTTTGTGGGCGGTCGAGACAATGCGAACAAAAGGTCAAAGTGTTGCTATGATCATGAGATTACTAGGGACTGAACCTGTGTGGGATGCTACGGGTAAGGTGACTGGTTATAAGATTACTTCTATCCAAGATTTAGGACGTCCGAGAATTGATGTGGTTGTTACGGCTTCTAGTCTTTTCCGGGATACTTTCTCCAATGTAATGACGCTACTCGATAAAGCAATTCGAGAACTAGCAATAAATTCTGATGATGGTCAAGACAACTATATCAAAAAGCATTATGAGACATTGAAGAGTGAATACTTAAGCCAGGGCAAAAGTGCAGACGATGCAGAATTTCTAGCAGCATCAAGAGTATACAGTGAAGCGCCAGGCTCCTATGGGAATGGTCTTGCCGCGAAGATAGGCGCAACTGAAAGTTGGGACACAAGTGAAGATTTGGTAGATACGTACCTAACTCGGTCAGCGTATATTTATGGTACTGATAAAAATGGAACTCCTGTTTATGGACAAGCAGGTAAAGAGGCTTTCGTAAATGTGTTAAAAAATGTCCAAGCGACAGTTCAACTTAGAGATTCCACATATGGAGCTCTTGATAATGATGATGTAGCTTCGTACTTAGGCGGACTGACTCTAGCTGCAAAATGGGCTTCAGGTAAAGATGTGGATGCGTATATTGCTAATACGCGTTTAGGAGCAGATCGGTTAAAAATCCAGACATTTGAGCAGTTTGTGTCTCAAGAACTGGACAGCCGTCTTTTGAATCCAAAATTTGTGGAAGAAATGCTGAAAGAAGGCTATGCCGGTTCAGAAACCCTGGCTAAGTGGTTCGGCAATACATTTTATGTTGACGCTACAACGGGTGCCATAAGTGATAAAAATTGGCATGACCTTGCAGCTACGTACGTGTTTAATGAGACAGTTCGCTCTCAACTGGATCCCTATGCCCTGCAGTCTTTAATCGGATATGCTTTAGAGGCGGCCCGGAAAGGTATGTGGCAGGCTTCTGATGAAGATCTGACACAGTTGAGTAATACTTATATGCAGACCATGGTTGACTACGGGGTGGTATGCTGCCACCATACCTGTGCCAACCTGAAGTTTAATGAATGGATGGCCAACTATTCTACCTTGGACAACAATACTTTAGAAAAATTTAAGGATGTCTTTAACAAAGCAACAAATAAACAACTCCAGATTCAGTCCAGACCGGTTACCTCTTCATCCTCATCAACCTCTAACAGTTCCGCTAACAGTTCCGCAACCAGCGGCAGTCTGATTCTTCCTCCGGTTGCAGCTAATCCTGAACAGCAATCAACGGAACCGCAGCCTGTCAAGCCTGCGGAGAATGCACAGAAAATGTCCGGGCAGGAGGGGCACCAGGGAGGCGGGACCAAGCCTTCCCTGAGTGAAGGACCTTCCACCAGTGGCAGAGAGCAGGTCGCGATGCAAAACAGCAGTGAATCCGTCAATGTGGGCGCCGGGCCGGAAGCCGCGCATAAATCTAAACAAAAGGCATATGAGATTGAGCCTGAAAGCAATAGTGGAAGCACCGGTGGTTCAAAAGGTGTGACTATATTCGGTATACTTGGCGCCTTGGCTGTAGTAGCAGTTTTTGCTAAGGGTTATATGTTTAGAAGGACTTAAAGTTTTTAAATATTCAAAAAGTTCAATTCTGAAAGAAAGAATTTAAAAATTAAAGTCGAAAAACAAAATATACAACAAAATTAATACCAAGAAGGTATTAGCTTTTATAGTGGATGCAGATATATATATCTATCTTGGGGTCAATCAAAAATAAAAAAACTTAATGAAAATGTAAAATGGCATGATGGTCAAAAATTTACTGCGAAGGATGCTGCATTCACTTTCGACTACATAAATAGCGCAGATATTTTAGATATAGGCTGCGGACCCGGTAATTATGCAGTTCCAAAACAAGCCTTGGGAAGAAATAGATTTACAGGAAGAAGGCTGGCTTAATAAGTTTGACCTGGTTTTTGCTTCAATGACACCCGGAGTTAATGACAATGGACAAATCCCTAAGCTGTTGAAGAAACAATTCAACAGCTTAGGGATTGGCTATCTGACTATTTAGACATAACACCTGAGGTAATGAAAACCGTAAATGAATTTGTCCTCAGTCAAGAAATCAACGGTATTGTAAAAGAAGAAGCAGAAGCAGAAGCAGAAGCAGAAGCAGAAGCAGAAGCCAATATCGGGATGATGGTCTGGCATGTTTAATGCCAAATGTTATTAGTATTTGCAAAATATTCTGGAACTTGTTATGATAATATGGTACAATATTTTAAACGAATAATTTAGAGTAAGTAATCCTGCTTTGCAGGATTGAAAAGGGAAGCCGGTTAAAATCCGGCGCGGTCCCGCCACTGTAAGAGGTAGCCTGTCTGCATTATGTCACCGGAGATTCCGGGAAGGCGCAGCACAGGGAATGACCTTGAGCCAGGAGACCTGCTTGCTTGAACTTACCGCCTGTACCCACGAAGGATGGGGAGGAAGAAAACCGTAGTGTTTTTATACCCTCTGCACATCGTGCAGAGGGTATTTTAACTTATTAAACCTATTCTCTAATCTCTTTTCAACGGCTTAGTCAAGTAAGCCGTTCCTTTTTTTAATAAAAAACATGAAGGTTCGATTTTATAGTGAACCTTCATGTTTTTTTGAACAAATTTTTTAAGAAGCTAGGCTTATGCCTTATTAGTGTGTTTGCGCTCTTATAAGTAATTCCTGCTTGGGTTAGTAATTCAATAATTTTGTCTTTTTTTTCCGGCTTAATCATTATACACATTCCGCAATCTGAGCTGATTTCTCTGGGGATGGGGACAATCAAAAAATCTTCACAAATTTGAGTTAAATGTTTTTCTGCCCTTAATACATGCGTTACGCCGGGGAAGGTAATATAGCAATATTTTTCTGCTGACATAATTATTTCTGCAAGGTTATTTCGATGTGGTTGTTTGTCTTGTCATGGCTGACCGTCCATCCGAGGTTTTTTGCCAATGCGGTAATGTTTTCACAGGTCGCCATATCGTCTACAATCACCTTGAACGACGTATGAGCATTTGCATCTATACTTTTCTTTGTGAGTAAAACCGGTTCCGGGCAGGACAGTCCCCGGGCGTCAATTACTTGCATGAGATTCCCTCCCTTCAACGGTCGCAGTCTTGAAGTAAGCAGTAAGGCTAACCGCTAAAACAATGATAAGACCGATGATAACAGCATACTTGCCATACTCCGGTACTCCTTTGGCACTGGCGGCCAGGGCAAAATTATGGGCAATAACCGCTCCTGTCGCTAAGCCCAGAACCGTAATGGCTGAATCCATGTTGCCCTGACCTGTCAATACCAGTTGTCTTAAAGGGCAACCCCCCAGCAAAGCCGCGCTCCAACCGGCCAGACCCAGCCCCAGGAAGTTCCAGAGGGCTTCGGTATGAGCAATGGGTTGAGCGGCAAAACCGAGTTTAAAATTACCCATCGCGAAACTACCGGCTAATGTTACCAAAATTATCACGAGGAATCCTAAAATCAGGTTGGTGTTACGGAACAAAATGAGGTCTCTGATCCCTCCCGCCATACAAAAGCGTGATCTTTGAGCCAGGATACCGATAATCAAACCAGCAGCCAGAGATAATAAGACAGGAGCATGCATTGACCCAGGGCCAGTTGAACTAAAATAAATAAATGAAGGTCTGATGAATAATAATGCCAGAACCATGAGCGAAAGTGCCGGTAATATGAATCCTGTCCATTTAGGTTGGGCAGAAGCTTTTCCCAAACTAAAACCGGATTTTAAAGAGAATGTACCGGCGCCGACACCGGCAAACAACCCTATAAAACCCACCAGCGCATTAAGGTCGCCTGCACCCAACCGCAAAGCAACACGCAGGGGGCAGCCCAGGAATATCAACATGCCAATCATCATGAAAAATCCCAGGATAAAGCGGATAATCCTGTTTGAACCTCCGGTTGCACGAAATTCCTTTGTCCCCAGGGAGACGCCAAATGCTCCTAAAACAATACCCAGCACCTCAGGGCGGATATACTGGACCAATTTGGCCTTGTGCAATCCCAGCCCTCCGACCGTATCCCGGAGAAAACAGGCAATACAAACCCCCATATTCGGCGGATTTCCGAATTTAGTCAGTAATAAGGCCACTATCCCGATTACAAAACCTGTCAGTAAAATGCCACTCTTGTTACCCACTTTCTTTTTACACATCCTTTCAATGTTGTTACAAATCCCACTTTTTTTATATTCTATATTTGGCCAGAAAAATCCTTTATGTAAAACATAAAATTGTTTTATAATAAGAAGGAATCACATAAAATTTTGTTATTCGTAGCGAAAATGCGTGTTTGTTGGCAATTTGAGAACAAGTTCTTATAAAGCCAAAATTTTCTGGACAATTAGAATGAATTCGTGATACAATATTTTCAAATAAATAGTTTGGAGCAAGTGATCCTGTTTTAACAGGATTGAAAAGGGAAGCCGGTTATAGTCCGGCGCGGTCCCGCCACTGTAAGAGGGAGCCTGTCTGCATGATGCCACTGGGAAATCTGGGAAGGCGCAGAACAGGTGATGATCTTGAGCCAGGAGACCTGCTTGCTTAGACTCGCCGCTGATACCCACGATGGATGGGGAGGAAGAGAACCTTAGTGTTTTTTAACCCTCTGCATAATCGTGCAGAGGGTGTTTTAGTTTACAACTGAATATTTTTTGGAATAGGTGTTTTATCCCGAGGGGTAAGACTTAAATGTTTCATCTCTTTTAAACTGCTTGAGGCTGTAGAATGAATGTAATCCAGGAAAAGCATAACACTTACATTCATGATGATGCGGTATAAGCAACCGGCCTATTCTGGCGCGCCGCTAATTTTATTTTTTCGGGAGGTGGTCAGATTAGGTTTATCCTTTTTGATTCCGTCCCGGTCAATTGACCGGGTTTTTAATTTGGGGAATTACATCAGAAGAATTGATAGGAGGAAAGATATTATGAAACCCAGGAAAACGTTTGTTTTAATGTTTATCTATATCTTTGGCGTAATGTTCATAATTCCGGAAAACGCCTATGCCATGCATATCATGGAAGGCTTCCTGCCAATGAACTGGGCCGGAATATGGTTCGCCCTGACTATTCCCTTTTTGTATATGGGACTGCGTTCCATCCAAAAAACGATTCATACCAATCCAAGCCTGAAAATGCTGCTGGGATTAGCCGGCGCCTTTGCCTTCGTTTTGTCATCTTTAAAAATTCCTTCGGTTACCGGCAGTTGTTCACATCCCACAGGTGTAGGACTGGGCGCTATTATGTTTGGACCCTTAGCGATGACTGTTTTAGGATGTATTGTCCTTATTTTTCAGGCTGTTTTACTCGCTCATGGAGGCATAACAACCCTGGGCGCCAATACTTTTTCCATGGGGGTAGTAGGTCCGGTCGCTTCATATTTCATCTATCGAATTGCGAAAAAAATGGGGGCGCCTCTTTGGTTGTCGGTATTTCTGGCCGCGTCTATGGGGAACATGCTTACATACATTACCACATCAGCTCAACTGGCTTTGGCTTTTCCGGCCCAGCAGGGCGGTGTTATCGCTTCATTGATTAAGTTTATGGGTGTGTTTGCCGTTACCCAGATACCGCTGGCAATCAGTGAAGGGATTTTAACAGTAATAGTCTTCAATATTTTAACAGTTTATAATAGACAGGAACTTAAGGAGTTGTCAATTCTAACAGAGGAGGTATAGCAATGAAAAAAAATTTCGTTCTTCTAGCGATTGTTGTAATCTTAGCAATAGTACCTTTCTTTGTTCAGAAAGGGGCCGAATTCGGCGGCGCTGACGGGCAGGCAGAACAAGTTATTACCCAGATTAACCCGGATTATCAGCCATGGTTTTCTTCGTTCTGGGAGCCTCCCAGTGGTGAGATAGAAAGCCTGCTTTTTGCTGTGCAGGCTGCGCTGGGCGCCGGTTTTGTCGGTTATTTCATCGGCTACAGCAAAGGTAAGAAATCCAGGGGAGAGAGCAGTTCTAATGCTCAACATTGACGGGTTTGCCTATAACAATCGTCTGCGCCATGTTCATCCTCTGGAAAAGGCTGGGTTTGCCATGATTACGATGTTCCTGTGTCTTGGTTTTTCTCTGCCTGTGATTTCATATCTGGTGATAATTTTAATGGCTGCTGCGATAGTAGGATGCGCAGGTATTCCTCTAAAGATATATTTGAAATTAATGTCACTGCCGTTTACCTTTTTGCTGATCGGAGCATTAACCATTGCTGTTTCTGTCACAACCCAGGGGGTGGACGCTGGATGGCTGGCCGGGATAACTGTCTCGGGAATAACTGTCGGCCTTACATATAATGGTTTGGCAACGGCCGGAGGGTTGTTTTGCAAATCATTGGGTGCGGTCTCCTGCCTGTATTTTCTTTCCCTGACTACCCCGGCGGTGGAAATGACGGCTGTTATGAGGAAACTAAAAATTCCTTCCCTTTTCATAGAATTGACTGATCTGGTATACCGGTTTATCTTTGTTATGCTGGAAACGGCAGACGACATCTATATCAGCCAGTCTTCGCGCTGGGGATATGCTTCCCTGAAAACTTCCATGAAATCCCTGGGACAAATGACTGCCGCCTTATTTGTAAAAGCTCTTCACCGTTCCCGGATGCTGTTCATTGCTTTGTCGTCGAGAGGCTATACCGGGCAAATAAATGTTTTGGCACCTGAATATACTGTGTCTGTAAATAATATAATCCTGATTGCTGTCATAGAATCCACCTTACTGATAACAGCGGTCTTACTGGAGGTGGGCAAAATTGGCTGATTATATCCTTGAAGCAGAGAATCTTAACTATGCCTATCCTGATGGGACCCAAGCCCTAAGAAATTTATGTATACAGATTCCCAAAGGCCGAAAAACGGCTGTGCTGGGCTCCAATGGAGCGGGTAAGTCCACCCTTTTTCTGCACTTTAACGGCATATTGAAACCACAGAGCGGCACAGTGAGATTTGACGGTAAAGAGATCAGGTATGATAGGAAACCACTGCTGGAATTACGAAAAAACGTTGGAATTGTATTTCAGGACCCGGACAGTCAGCTGTTTTCAGCCAGTGTCTACCAGGAGATTTCCTTTGGACCGTTGAATCTTGGTTTGCCGGAACAGACCGTCCGGGACCGGGTGGAGCAGGCAATGACTGCTACCGGGATTAATGAACTGAAAGATAAACCTACCCATATGCTGAGTTATGGGCAAAAAAAAAGAGTTACTATTGCGGATATATTGGCCATGGAACCCCAGGCGCTTATTTGTGACGAACCGACTGCGTGGCTTGATCCGAAATATGCTAAACAAACTGTACAGTTATTTAATGAAATCAGCAGAAATGGCACAACGATTATTCTGTCAACCCATGATGTAAACCTGGCATACTCCTGGGCTGATTACATAGTTATTTTGAGTGATGGCCGGGTCATCGGAGAGGGAACCCCTGACAGTATCTTCACCAATGATGATCTTATCCGGGGAGCTGACCTTGAAAAGCCTTGGTTAGTGGATGTATATGAAATATTAGCGGAAAGAGGATGTATTGCTGCGAATATGCCATTACCACGGGACAAGGAGGATCTCCTTAAACTAATGGATTGCCACGACAAAAGCGGAGGGGAACAAGAAAACTATGATTATAGTACTGTCGGGAACGCGAGAAGGGAGAGAAATAAGCTATCTGCTCGCTGCAAAGGGTTATGAAGTATTTACGGTAACCGCTGTAGAACATGGTTCGCGAATGGTTATCAGCAATGCTTTGACAGAGGCTTTTGAAAAACAGCCGGTAAAGGATGGCTTGGAAAAATTAATTAAGAACGGGTCAGTCCGGATGGTCATAGATACTACCCATCCTTATCCCGAAGGTATTTCTACATTAGCCAAAGAATTGTGCCGGAAAAACCATATTAAATATGTCAGGTTTGTCAGGGAAGAAGTAGACCTGCCGGAAAGCCCCCTGCTTTTCCCGGTTTATTCCTGGGATGAGGCAGCCGAAAAGGCAGCTGAATTGGGTAACACAATTTTTTTAACGACCGGTAGTTATAACCTGGAGTCATTTCTAAAACATCCCGGTATGACCGGAAAACGTATAATAGTCCGCGTGCTGCCTGACCACCAGGTAATTGAAAAGGTGCAATCGCTGGGGATAGCCCCTAAAAATATCGTGGCCATGCAGGGACCATTTTCCAAAGAAATAAACAAAGCTACCTTTAAAATGTATAATTCTTCTGTAATAGTAACTAAAGACAGCGGTAATGCCGGCGGTACGGATAATAAAATATCTGTTGCCTTAAACTTAAAGATCCCGGTAGTTGTGATTAAAAGGCCTAAATTGAAAGAAGACGATACAAACATTGTATATACATATAATCAAGTATTTTCTTTGATTTCTCCGTATTAACAGAAAGCGGTCTGTTGTGTTTTACTTTTTTCGACCACATACAGGACAATTTTGCAGTGCCAGGGGTATCTCCAGCCCACAGGCATCCATCAAGTCAGCATCCACCAGAATTTTCGATGTAGGCCCGTCTGCGGCGATTTCACCGTCTTTAATAACTATGGATCTGTCACAAAGTTCGTAGACCATATCCAAATCGTGGCTGGTGATGATTTTTGTGTGTTCAAAGCTATCGAGAAGTTTCATCAGCCTCCGCCTGGATTTAGGGTCAAGCGCAGAGGTTGGCTCATCCATCACCAGAATATCCGGCTGCAGGGAAAGTACAGATGCAATGGCTGCCGCGCGTTTTTCGCCGCCGGACAATTTGAAAGGCGCCCTGTCTTTCAGATGAAGAATTCCAACCATCTCCAATGCCTGCAGAACCCGCTTTTCCACTTCTTTTTCTTCCAGATTATAATTGCGCGGCCCAAAGGCTACATCATCATAAACCGTTGTCATAAACAACTGGTCGTCTGGGTCCTGAAAAACCATGCCCATTCTTTGCCGGATACCCGGCAAAGTTTTTTTTGTTACCAGGACTTCTCCCACCAGAACTTCTCCCTGGCACGGGAAAAGAACTCCCATTAGCAACATAAGCAGGGTAGACTTACCGGCGCCGTTTGCCCCAATAATCCCCACCGATTCTCCATGGTGTATTTTAAAGGATATACCGTTTACTGCTTTATGGCCATCCGGATAAACATAATGCAAATCCTTGACCTCTGTCATATGGTGACTCATTATACCACTCCCGTTAACAAAGAACCTATTAACATAGGTATATTGTAAATTCTCGCTAAAGCAAAAAACAGACCCCAAACAACCAGATATACTGTGTCCCGAACTGTAATTCTTTCATGTGCTCCTGTATTGTACTCACCTGTAAATCCTCTTAAACACATGGCTTGATATACTCGCTGTGCCCTTTCAAAAGTCCTCAGGATAAGCTGCCCGGTCAGCGACCCCCAAACCTTTGGATGAATACCTTTCTGCTGAGGAGCCCGCATCGAATATGCCCTCAGAATCCGGGTAACCTCTTCCATCAATACTGAGATATACCGGTAGGTCAACAGTAACTGCAGTACAAATAACCGGGGAATTTTTAGCATGCGCAGAGCAGATGCCAGCTTATCCATACCGGTGGAGGCAATAAGCAGCAGTGCAGCGCTCACTGTCAGAATACATTTCAGGACAATGGAAAAAAAGGTAATCCAACCCCTGGAAAGTGTTAGTCCGCCAACCACAAAGACTTGATGGTCAAACACCGGGTTTAATATGCCTATTCCGATAACAAAAGGCGCAGCAAGCAGCATTCTTTTCAATATGGGGCGGATGGGAAGCTCAGCCAGCGTAATTACCAGCACGGGATAAAAAAGCAGGGGCAGAAGACCGATAATTTCATAACTGCCAAAGGATACAACCACAGTCAAATAAATGACTGTGGTCACAAGCTTGACGAGAGGGTGTACCCTATGGATGACAGTTTCCTTGCGGGCCATGTCGTCCAGAAGCCGCATATCAAATGTTGTATTCAGCCCCGCCTCGGAAGTTTTCAAGCCGTTAAATCAGGCTTCTTTTTCTTAACCAGGCTGACGGCAAACCCAATAAGAGCCGCAAAAGCAAGAGTCAAAACACCGCCAACAATGCCTGCTGTACTGGTTCCGCCACTGACTGCAGGCCATGCTTCGCTTTCTTCAGCAGCTGCTTCGCCATCTTTGGCGGCAGGTTCGCTTGCAGTTTCCGGTGCTTTGAAGCCATAATCAGGCAGGAAGGCAGTCTTTTCCTGGAGTTTAGCCAGGGTTTCATGAATTCCGTCCGGGGCTTCGAGTTCTTCTACGCCTGCTGTCCTGAACATAGACCATTCCAGACCGTCAGGATTAGCTGAAGCAAACCAGGAGAAAATACCTCCGAAAAGAACTGCCGCTATAGCAAGGCCAGTTAATACTTTTTTTATGGAGAGACTTCCCATAGGCTGTCCCAGTGCGGCTTTCTCAATAATCTCGGGTCTTTGTTTCCAGACAAATGAAACAACCGCTGCCACAACTAAGCCTTCCACCACTCCTATGGCCAGATGGATAGGCTGCATCAGCGCCACGAAGGTGCCAAAAGGCAGTTCGGTTTTTCCAGATAACAGAGTCTCAAGTACGACACCAAAGGCCCCAAGCTGAAGGCCAATAATAGCGGAAAGCATGCCTGCTCCCCAAATGCGTTTGCGTGTATACCCTTTGGCGATAATCAGTTTATATATCAGCGGATAGGCAATAAAACAAGAAAAAAAGCCAAGATTAAATATATTGCACCCTAATGCCAGAAGACCTCCATCGGCAAAAAATAAGGCCTGAATAGTAAGGACTGCAGCCATGGTAAGAAATCCGGCATAAGGACCAAGTAGAATGGCAAGTAACAAGCCTCCTCCGAGGTGACCGCTGGAACCGGTTCCGGGAATCGTAAAATTTATCATCTGCGCCGCAAAAATAAAAGCCCCCATTACTCCCATCAAAGGAATCTTGTTTTCATCCATCTCATTTTTGACTTTTTTAATTGAATAAGCTGCAGCTCCCGCAGTAGCAGCCCACATGGTTCCACCTACGACCGGTGATATTAAAGCATCCGCCATGTGCATTTTTATCAGCTCCTCTACAAAATAATACCCATCAAGGGTGTAAGTTTAAACCCTTCATGGGTTTTTCCTGCCCTTCATGGGGCTGATTTATGATTCGCAAAATGTCCATGACGAAACCTTCATAGTTTCGATATTAAATATAATGTAGCATAAGATTTAAAAGTTGTCAATTTTTATACTGACCCCAACTAAGAAGAGTTGAGATATGGTTTACCAATCTTTCCATAAGGAAACTGTCTGATTAGGTATGTTATAATGAGCCGAGCAGGTAGAAAAGGGAGAAAACATCTTGCAGATCAGAGGGATCCGGGGTTATGAAAGGTAGAAGGGTTGAGCCTGATGAAGAAATATGCAAACTATTTTTTGATTCCGGTATTTGCAATTATTGGAGCATTTCTTTTTCTTAATCTTTTCGCCAGAGTTGATTTTCACCTTCAGGCTCTGCAGGCAAGTTTATCTGTGCGAACATCTTACAGTGGTTATACAGCGATCAGAGTTCCGCCTTTAGGTGAGGTTAAGGCCAAGACACATAAGGCTCCGTTAAGTGTTAATATTTCTCTCGAAAATATCGATTTGGACCAACTTAAAAAGTTGTTGGCAGGAGGAACCGAACAGGACAAACTGGTTGAAGAGGCTAAAGTAGCTTTAACTGGGGCAATTAGAAGATTTGTTTTCCTGACATTAGCTCTTAGTTTTGGAGGAGGGGTATTTGGCCTAATAATTCTCCAGAGGCGAAACTTCAAAGAAATATTACTGGGAGGTTTAATCGGCCTTGTCACGGTTTCCCTTTTGCTTTTTACTACTTATAAAACATTTGATATTCGGAAATTCCAGTACCCGCAATATGAGGGAATGATTAAGGCTGCTCCCTGGATGATAAACCTGGTTCAGGATAGTTTTGTGACGGTGAACACGTGGGGTAAGCAGATGAGAGGTATTGCCAATAACCTCAACGGCCTTTTCCAGCGGGTTGAAAGCCTGCAGGCCATGACTCCGAGAAACGGGGAAATAAAAATACTTCATGTTTCCGACATTCATAATAATCCGGCAGCTTTTGAATTTATTGACCAGGTTGTCAAAACGTTCGGTATTAATCTAGTGATAGATTCCGGAGACCTGTCTGATTTTGGAACACCCCTGGAAATAAGCTTTATTGGAAGGGTCAACAACTTACAGGTGCCTTATATAATTACTCCCGGCAATCATGAAACTCCCGCAATCATTCAGGAGTTAAAAAAAATTCCTAATGTAACAGTCCTTAATGGGGGGATTAATAAAATTGAAGGACTGAAAATAGCCGGTATCGGTGATCCTTTGTCACTCAGTAATAAGACCAGATCCCCGGTGCAGACCGAAATTGATGAATTCACAGAAAAACTTCAATCGATAATTGATGGTTCGGGTGGAAGACCTGATATTGTTGTTGCCCATAATCCCAATATAGCCGCAAATTTTTGGGGAAAAGTTCCTGTTGTTCTAACAGGGCATGACCATCAGTATAAGATTAAGACTAAACAGAACTCCGTATTCATTGATGCCGGTACATCAGGAGCATCAGGAGTCGGAGCTTTAAAAATAAAAGAAGAAATTCCTTATTCATTTGTCCTTTTGCATTTTGACCGGACTAAAGATGGAATCAGGCTGAAATATACAGACACTATCCGTATTTCAAATCAGCAGAGCGGATACAGCCTGGAACGCAGGGTATACCCTGAATTATACGGCGCCATTGCGAATAATACATCTAGTAGAGGAAATAGAAGCCATTAGGCTAAAGGATTTAGAAGACTTAAACCAGGATGAATGTGCTGAAAAGGAGGAAATAAAATGAAAATCGCAATTCCAGATAATCACGGGGAGGTTAATCAACATTTCGGACAAAGTACCAGTTTTGCTATCATTGAAATTGATGGTGACAACCGGATTGCATGTATAGATACGGTTTCAGCCGTTGGACTCCAGCACATGCATGAAGGTTTGGCAGAAATGTTGAAGAAACAGGGTGTTGGGGTGGTAATAGTTGGTGGTATCGGACAAGGGGCTATTGACGGACTAGAATCTCAGGGGTTGAAGGTTTTATTTGGAGCATCCGGTTCTGTGAAAGATGTTGCCGAAACTTTTGCCAGGGGCGAATTTGTTTCCCGGAGAGTTGCATGCAATCATCACGGCGGTTATCACCATCATCACCACGGATAGAATTTATTTCCCCCTTCTAAATACAGAAGGGGTTTTTTGTTTTTATCCGAATTATGTCCGAAATATTTATAAAAAAGGTTTTTAGCCTTATAATGCGGTATATAATAAGTATCAGGTTATAGAGGGACAGCCCAAGGGAGATGGATAATTCAAATGAAGCATATACATATGGATTACAGCAAATAGTATTATACCTGTGTTAGGAGGACTAAATGGATACATACCGCTGTTTTGTGGCCATAGACCTGCCTGCGGGGCTGAAAAAAGAGCTGGCTGATATACAAAGGGGACTAGCCGGATGGCCGGCTAAAGTAAAATGGGTGGAAGAACGGAATTTCCACCTCACCTTAAAGTTTTTAGGAGATATTACGCACTCTCAAGTGGAAGTTATTGCTGAGGGGTTAAAAATAGTAACTGCCAGGCATAAGAAATTCACATTTGTCATCAGCGGGTTAGGTGCTTTCCCGTCGATTCGGAACGCCAAGGTAATCTGGGCCGGAATCAGGGATACCGGTGGAGGTCTCACCCGGCTCCGCTCGGATATTGAAGCGGTTTTGGGCGGGCAGGGTTTTGCCCCGGAAACCAAGCCTTTTTCCCCTCATTTGACTCTTGGCAGGGTCAAAGACTTAAAACCAGTCCCCGGCCTGCCTGAAATCATGCAGAGTCTTGTCCTGGAAGATTGCCCGGCCAGTGTGCCGGAAATTAAATTAATGAGCAGCAAACTGTCCAAAAGCGGCCCCGAATATTCCTGCCTGCGGTTATTCATCTTGCAGGAACATTTTTAGGGACCGAGAATAATATATAAACTATCTGTTTGATAAACAAGAGGTGTTTAGTTATGTTGATAATAGGTTTAAACGGCAGCCCGCAAAAGGAAGGAAACACTGCGGGCCTGCTGCTGGCGGCGCTTAAGGCAGCTCATGAGATGGGCGCTGAAACGAGGCTTTTACATGTTACTGACGCTTTGCACGGTATAAAACAGCCCTTCTGCATTAACTGTACCCCGGTTTGTGAGGGGGCGTGCGCCAGGGAAAACAACCTTGGCGAGGCCTTTGACCTGTTAAGGCGGGCTGATGGCATTATTATCGGCAGCCCGGTATATTTCGGTACTGTTTCAGCCCAGTTGAAGGCATTTTGGGATAAATCCAGGGTTCTCCGCAAAGAAAAGGTTTTGGTTAATGTAATCGGCGGGGCTGTCGCTGTCGGGGCTGCCCGTTTCGGGGGGCAGGAGACTACGGTCAAGGCTATTCACGATATTATGCTGGTTCAGGGAATGACCGTTATCGGAGACGGTTATTTTGCCGATGACGCAGGGCATCAGGGTGCATGCGCACAGAGACCGTCTTTGGAAGACACGGCCGGTTTGCTCAGGGCCGGAGTAATGGGCCGCCGGGTAGCGGAACTGGCTCAGGCCACCATGGGGTTGCGTCAAAGATAAAATGAGCAGTCAATCGGTTGGTTTGCTTAGCAAACCTTCCGAATTTTTATGCTTGGAGAAGGTTATATGCAGATCAGATTAAGAACCGAAAAACTGGAAAAGGAACAGCTCTCCCCCTATGCTGCCATGAGTTCAGACAGCAAGGGCAGGTTGAATTCTGAAGAACAGTGCCCGGTCAGGACGGCATTTCAGCGTGACCGGGACAGGATTATCCACTCCAAAAGTTTCCGCCGGCTGAAGCAGAAGACCCAGGTTTTTATTTCCCCGTCCGGGGACCATTACCGGACCAGACTTACCCATACGCTGGAGGTTGCCCAGATTGCGCGGACAATCGCCAAAGCCTTGCGCCTGAACGAAGATTTAACTGAAGCGGCGGCCTTAGGACATGACCTGGGCCATACCCCTTTTGGGCACGCGGGTGAGGAGGCCCTAAATGAAATCCTGGGGGAGCACGGCCTCACCTTTAAACATAATGAACAGAGCCTGCGGGTCGTCGATATACTTGAACCGATGAACCTCACACGGGAAGTGAGAGACGGTATTTTAAACCACACCGGCGAACAGGACCCGGTGACCCTTGAGGGGTGTATAGTTAAGATTGCTGACCGGATTGCCTATATCAACCATGATATCGATGATGCGATCAGAGGGGGCATTATCAAACAGAGCGACCTGCCGCCGGACTGCCTCAGAGTCCTCGGGGACAGGCATAATGTCAGGATAAACACGATGGTTATGGACATGATCAGGTCAAGCTGGGAAAGCCCGGTGATAAAAGTGAGCCCGGAAGTCTGGGATGCGATGAATAAGATGAGGGATTTTCTGTTTGAACATGTATATATCGGTTCAGACGCCAAAACAGAGGAGTTTAAGGCGAAAAAAGTCCTGCACAGCCTGTTCACTTATTACCTGGAAAACCCCGGTCTACTTCCCCGGGACCTGCTGGCCAGGGAACCGGACCACCGGCTGGCCAGGCTGGCATCTGATTATGTGGCCGGAATGACTGACCGGTATGCTCTCCAGGTATATACAGAAAACTTCCTGCCAAAACCGTGGCTGGATTAATCGTATAAACTGTAAATTTATGGGCATGATAATGTTTCGACTGAATTTCCGAAACATTAAAATAATTTGTCGTTTTTAAGGAAGGAAAATTTTATGTGACATCGAATAGTAGTAGGATAACTTTTAAAATAATAGTTGATGCCGATTCCTGCCCGGTAAAAGACATTATACTTAGGGTAGCCAAAGAATCAGCAATCCCGGTTTTAGTCATTGCCAGCATTTCCCACAACATGACCTGCGAAGGTGGGGATGTTAGGGTCATAACGGTGGACAATATCCCCCAGGCGGCTGATATTGCCGTAATGAACAATGTAACTGCCGGTGATATTGTAGTGACAGGTGACTACGGCCTGGCTTCCCTCGTTTTATCAAAGGGGGCTCTACCCATGTCATCCCGGGGGAGTGTTTACTCAGCCAGGAATATAGACAGGCTGCTGCTGCAGAGGCACATCGATGCCAAAATCCGCCGGGGCGGGGGCAGGACAAAAGGACCAAAAGCATTTACGACAGAGGACCGGCACAGATTTGAAGAAGTTATCAGAAGGATAACAAAAAACTTTGGCGAAAGACTAATGAGAGATTCCGGAACGAAGGGTGATTGGTTTGAATAGGTACATTCCGGATGAAATCGTAGAACAAATCCGCGCCTCCAGTGACATAGTTGAGATAGTTTCCGATTATGTCAGGTTGAAAAAACAGGGCCGAAATTATGTCGGGCTATGCCCTTTTCATAATGAAAAAACACCTTCTTTCATGGTCAGTCAGGAAAAACAGATATATCGCTGTTTTGGGTGCGGGGAAGGTGGAAACATCTTTTCCTTTTTGATTAAAAGAGGGAACCTGAGTTTCCCTGAAGCGGTTGCAGTCCTGGCCGAGAGGTCAGGCATTTCAATCCCTGAGGAAGACGACCCGGAACGGGATGCCAGGGCGAAGAAAACAGAGCAGGCTTATAAGCTCAACGAGCTTGTCAAGGATTTTTATCAATATGTTTTAAAGAACCATGACATTGCCAGGGGAGCCAGAAGTTACCTGGAACAAAGGGGGGTTACGCCCGAGACAGCAGATAAATTTCAAATTGGTTTTGCCCCGCCTTCCTGGGACAGCCAGATTAATTTCTTGAAAAAAAAAGGGTATTCAGTAGAAATACTTGAACAGATGGGTTTTATATTAGCCAAGACGAAGGGTGCACCTGGTTACTATGACAGGTTTCGCAACAGAATAATGTTTCCTGTCTGGAACATTCAGGGCAAAGTCGTCGGCTTCGGCGGCCGTGTCTTAGATGACAGCCTCCCCAAGTACCTCAATTCACCGGAGACACCGCTTTTCAATAAAGGCCATCTCTTATACGGGATCAACAAGGCTCTGGAAAGCATCAGGCGGCTTGACCAGGTAATAATAGTTGAAGGTTATATGGATGTCATATCATGCCATCAGGCGGGAATTGAAAATGTGGTGGCATCCTTAGGGACGGCTTTCACGCCGGAACAGGGGAAACTGCTGCTCCGCTATACCCGGCAGGTAGTTTTTGCCTACGATGCTGATACCGCCGGGGTCAATGCTGCTATGAGGGGTTGGCAGGTGCTTGATGATATTGGCTGCCGGGTCAGGGTTGTCAGCATTCCCGAAGGGAAAGACCCTGATGATTATATCAGGAACCATGGGCCGGAACAATTTTTACTCCTCGTCAATGAAAGGGCGCTGTCCCTAAGTGATTACAAAACCGATAGAGCATTGGAAAAATATGACATATACACTTTAGAAGGAAAATTTAAGATTGCCAGCGAAGTAATACCAAGTATTATTAATCTGTCAAACGAAATCGAAAAAGATGAGGCCATCATGAAATTGGCGAAAAGGCTTCATTTGAGTCCTGACGCAATTAGGGCAGAAGTCGAGAAAAACGCCCGGAAATCAAGAAATTCCTGGGGAAAGCGGCATAAAATTACTGGGTTAAGGGATAATAAGACTAACTTTGCTCAACCGGCCAAATCCCAGAAAGAGGAAAAAGATGCGAGGTCTAAAGCCGAAGAAACGCTGTTAATTATGATCCTGGAAGATAAAAGTGTCTTTTCGAAAATCAAGGGAGAAGTCGGGGTTCATTTTTGTTCAAACCAGGAATACCTTAATATTATAAACTTGTTGGCAGAAATGATCGAAAATGGGTTAGACTATCAACCTGCAGCACTTTTTGACCGGATGCCGGATGAAGCCTCGGCTGGGGTTTTGAGTGAGTTAATGGCTAAGGAGACACCGGCTGACAACAAAGTGAAGATTATTCAGGACTGCTTAAAGACTATCAGGGAAGATGAAATTCGCAAAAAAAGGGAAGACCTGCTCAGACAGATGGAAGAAGCCGATAGAAACCGGGATCAGAATTTAAGAAATCAGCTTCTCCTGGAATATTCCAAATTGATTTAAAAGATACATCATCCTAAAGAAAGGGGGGAGGTACATGTCTAAGGATGTCACTGAAATTGAAGGCGTTCAGGAACTGATTGAGAAAGGCAAAAAACGCGGGATTCTATCTTACACTGAAATAATGAACACTCTGCAGGGCGTTGAACTGAATCCTGAGCAGATTGACGATATTTACGAAAAACTGGCCAGTATCGGAATAGATGTGGTCCAAGAAGTACCGGACTTGGAACCCCTCGACAATGAAACCATTGAAGCCGAAGGAGAGGAAGACGAAATCGAAGTCGACCTTTCTGTTCCTGATGGTATAGGTATAGACGATCCTGTCCGCATGTACCTCAAGGAGATTGGGAGAGTCCCCCTTTTAACTGCCATAGAAGAGGTGGAACTAGCCAAGAGGATGGAAAAAGGGGACGAAGAGGCTAAACGCAGGTTGGCCGAGGCTAACCTGAGACTGGTTGTCAGTATTGCCAAACGTTACGTCGGCCGGGGCCTGCTGTTCCTGGATTTAATCCAGGAAGGGAACCTTGGTTTGATTAAAGCCGTCGAGAAGTTTGACTTCAGGAAGGGTTTTAAGTTCAGCACTTATGCTACCTGGTGGATCAGGCAGGCAATTACCAGGGCGATAGCTGACCAGGCCCGGACAATCAGGATTCCTGTCCATATGGTGGAGACGATTAACAAATTGATCAGGGTTTCCCGCCAGCTGCTCCAGGAGTATGGCCGGGAGCCGAGCCCCGAAGAAATCGCCAATGAAATGGATATCCCGGTGGAGAGGGTCAGGGAGATTATGAAAATCGCCCAGGAACCCGTTTCTTTGGAAACACCGATAGGAGAGGAAGAAGATTCCCACCTCGGTGACTTTATCGAAGACCAGGACGCTCCGGCGCCTGCCGAGGCCGCTTCATTTATCCTGCTGAGAGAGCAGCTGGAAGAGGTCTTGGAAACTCTTACCCCGCGGGAAGAGAAGGTCCTGCGGCTGAGGTTTGGGCTCGATGACGGCAGGTCAAGGACCCTGGAAGAGGTTGGCCAGGAGTTTGGCGTTACGAGGGAACGCATCAGGCAGATAGAAGCTAAAGCCCTGCGTAAACTGCGTCACCCCAGCAGAAGCAAAAAACTGAAGGACTTTTTAGATTAGTTGAGCATAAAAAAGGTATCGGGGATATAGCAGAGATAACCAGCTGCTAAATCGTTTAAATAATATTTAATACCCTTGACCGCGGCTCAAATCTATCGTATAATGTATTTTGTCACTTAAAGCGTTCCTCGGTAGCTCAATGGTGGAGCACCCGGCTGTTAACCGGTAGGTTGTAGGTTCGAGTCCTACCCGGGGAGCCATTTCTAAAAAAGTATTGATCGGCGGCTAACCGCCTACCGGTCTGAAATTGGGCCTATAGCTCAGCGGTAGAGCGACCGGCTCATAACCGGTTGGTCCCAGGTTCGATCCCTGGTGGGCCCACCATTTGTGAATTGTGAAGTGGGAAGTTAGAAGTGAGATATCTCACCTCCAACATCTCACCTCTCATATCCCATAAGGCCCCTTGGTCAAGCGGTTTAAGACACCGCCCTTTCACGGCGGTAACACGGGTTCGAATCCCGTAGGGGTCACCAGCTGTAAGCTAGGGGTTATTGATTTTATCAAAAAAATCAATAACCCCTTAATTGTGCCATGGATTCAGTGGAACTGTGCATGCCGAGAAAAATGGCATCTGGCTTCGTTGCCCGAGCCGGCGCAATCCTCGGAGTACGTCCAGTACACCTCCGGTTGCGCCGGCCCGGGCGCCTAGCCAACTGTCATTTTTCTACCTCTGGGTCGGTGCCGGGGCCATGCTAGGGCAGCTATAGCCCTGGACTCGGCGGCCTTTGGCCACCATCGGACTGGGGGATGATAGATTTCGGACATGGGGAAATCTTCATCTGTAAAATATTGTTGTATTGTGATATGATATTCCTGATGTTATTGAGATTACAGAGAATGGGGGTTATTTGTGGATGGAGACTATCAATATGAAACCAGAAATGCCTAAAATGAATTTTATTAAAGGGACAGCCGTAAAAATCGGTCTGGCGATTTTTATTATCATTCTTATCTTAGGGCCAATGAGTCCATGGGTTATCGTTCCGGCCGGACACAGAGGGGTAATACTGCAGTTAGGCGCTGTTTCAGGTATTATGGGGGAAGGGTTCCACTTCAGGATACC
The DNA here is from genome assembly GCA_002840165.1 of Firmicutes bacterium HGW-Firmicutes-8. GTDB lineage: Bacteria > Bacillota > Thermincolia > Thermincolales > UBA2595 > GW-Firmicutes-8. Next base: position 1,160 of record PGZN01000001.1, on the reverse strand, counting down.
GATGGTGCAGAAGATTGTAGTATTTAATGTTCAGGTCAAAAAGTCTGAGACCAGCGCGGCTGCTGCTTCCAAGGATTTGCAGACGATTTCATCAAAGATTGCCCTGAATTATCATGTTGACCCTGAAACTGTTTCCCGGGTATTTCAACAAATTGGGATTGATTACGAATCAAAAGTAATTGACCCGGCGGTACAGGAGGCAGTAAAGGCTATAACTGCCAAATACACGGCCGAAGAACTAATTACGAAGCGTCAGCAGGTGGCCCTGGAAATTCAGGATTTATTAACTACCAGACTCAGAAAATCCGACGTTATTGTGGATGCCTTCAGTATTGTTAACTTCGAATTTTCGGAGGAATTTAACAGAGCCATCGAATCCAAACAAACGGCTGAACAGCTGGCATTGAAGGCCCAACGTGACCTGCAGCGAATTAAAATAGAGGCCGAGCAGAAGATTGCCGGAGCCAAAGCAGAAGCAGAAGCACTCCGTATTCAAAAGGCCGAGGTTACCCCCGAACTGGTCCGCCTAAGAGAAATTGAAGTGCAAAAAGTGGCTGTAGACAAATGGGACGGCAAAATGCCCCAAGTAACCGGCAGTGGCGCCTTGCCCTTCATAAATATAGGCCTAGGCCAATAAGTAAACCCCCGCTTGTTCATCCAAGCGGGCTTTCTTACCTCCACGAATGAAATATTTAAGCCCAACGTTCTACAGATTTGCTTGTGAATCCGAGAAAACAGGTCAGATTCCGAAGCGGACCAATTGTCCATCGATATTACCAGGGAGGGGGCAGGTATGTTTCTCTGGGCGGAGTCTGATCCCAGCCGACCCACCATGGCAGCTCTTAGCGCTTTAGCGCTTAGAGATGGCGGTGCCCTTGGGGTAGAACGCGCAGCGTGAGTGGTGGCAAATCGGTGAATCTCCAGGTCGGCTGAATCGTAGCCCGCCTGGAGGAATATACCTGCCCCCTCCCGGTCAATGAATCAACTAGAAACGCCCAGCGAAGGAATCTGACCTGTTTTCGCCAGTTACAGCAATATGTAAACAGTTGGCCTCAAATATGAAAAGAGCCCATAACAACCTACCGCCGGCTGCTACATATCCCTACAGACCCTGCAGCAACCTTTCGGCTACTACAAAGCCTTACGGAACATATAACAAC
>PGZN01000016.1 GCA_002840165.1 Firmicutes bacterium HGW-Firmicutes-8 | reverse complement strand
AAACTGTGCTAGAAAACCTTTAGTTTGTAGTATCTCTGACTCTTTGTGATCTTATGACCCCACATTGAACCTTATGCTCTTAGACCATTGAGCAGCGCCAGCGGCATGGACATCTTTGTGGTAAAGAAAGAGAGTCCTGCTATGGTTTAGGTGAAATAATTTCAGTGAAATCTTTTATGTCTTAATCTAATCGAGAGTTTACGGAGTAAACTCTTCCGAGTCCCCATTTTATTACCGAAACCCCGGGCTTATTACGATACCGGATATTGAGGCAGCCCGCCGTTCCGACAAAATGGGGAAACCCCAGCCCCTCGGAGCCCGTAGGGCGTAGAGCACTGTCAACTGTCAACTGTCAACTGTCAACTGTCAACTGTCAACTGTCAACTGTCAACTAATTGGAGGTGTACAGCAATGGGTTTTCCGGTTGTTAGAGCAAGAAGGTTGAGAAGTAGTGAGACGATACGCAGAATGGTCAGGGAAAACCGCCTTACCGTTGATGATTTGGTATACCCTTTATTTGCCACGAACGGTCAGGGTGTTAAGAATCCGGTCGCGTCAATGCCAGGGGTATTTCAGCTCTCTGTTGACCTGATCGTAGAAGAGGCCGGGGAGGCAGTAAAGCTGGGTATTCCGGCGGTCCTGCTGTTCGGAATTCCTGTTTATAAGGATGAAAAGGGTTCTTCGGCTTTTGATGATAATGAAGCAGTCCAATGTGCTATCAGGGCTATAAAGGAGAAATATCCACAACTGCTCGTGATTCCTGACCTGTGTATGTGTGAATATACCAGCCACGGGCACTGCGGCATCCTGGACGAGCAGGGTAATGTCCTAAATGATGAAACAATCGCTATCCTGGCCAAAATCGCGCTCTCCTATGCCCGGGCCGGGGCCGATATAGTAGCCCCATCTGATATGATGGACGGTAGGGTGGGGGCTATCAGAGAAGCGTTGGATGCCCATGGATACAGCAATATACCGATAATGGCCTATTCGGCTAAATATGCTTCAGGTTTCTACGGGCCGTTCAGGGATGTGGCGGAATCCACTCCCCAATTCGGAGACCGCAGGGGATACCAGATGGACCCGGCCAACAGTGATGAAGCCTTAAAAGAGGTTTGGCTGGATATCGAAGAAGGAGCAGATATTGTCATGGTCAAACCCGCCCTCCCATATCTGGATATCATCAGGCGGGTTAAAGACGAATTTCAGGTGCCGGTGGCCGCTTACAACGTGAGCGGCGAATATGCCATGATTAAAGCCGCGGCCTTAAACGGCTGGCTTGAAGAAAAAAGGGTTGTTTTAGAAGCATTGACTGGGATAAAACGGGCCGGTGCGGACATTATTATAACTTACCATGCCAAGGATGCAGCTAAATGGTTAAAGGAGTAACAGTAAATGATCGTATCCTGGAACACGACAAACCAATGTAATATGTATTGTGACCACTGTTACCGCGACGCGGGCGCAAAGGCCACTGAAGAGCTTAACACTGAGGAGGGCAAGGCGCTCCTGGACGAAATAAAAAAAGCCGGTTTTAAGATTATGATTTTCAGCGGCGGCGAGCCTTTTATGAGGTCTGACATCTTTGAACTGGTAGAACACTCCAAGAAGCTGGGCCTGATTACCGTTTTCGGCACGAACGGCACCCTCATTACTCCCGAGGTAGCCGGAAGACTGAAAGAGATTGGGGTCGACGGGGTTGGAATCAGTCTTGACAGCCTCGATAAAAAGAAACATGATAAACTGCGAAAACTTGACGGCGCCTGGGAAGGTGCGGTACAGGGGATGAAAAACTGCCGTGAGGCCGGGGCGCCTTTCCAGATTCATACAACCTTGATGGACTGGAACTGGAACGAAGCCGAAGCCATTACAGACTTTGCAGTGGAAATTGGGGCCAAAGCCCATCACTTTTTCTTCCTCGTTCCGACCGGCAGGGCCAAAAATATTGAGGAAGAATCACTTAGAGCAGAAGAGTACGAAGAAATTCTAACCCGCATCATGAAGAAACAACAGCAGGTTGATATAGAAATTAAGCCTACCTGCGCTCCCCAGTTTATGAGAATAGCGAAACAGATGGGGATGGATTTAAGGTTCGGACGGGGCTGCCTAGCCGGTACTTCTTACTGTATTATCGGACCCAAAGGTAAAGTGCAGCCATGCGCATACATGGATATGGAAGTGGGCAATGTCCGGGAGACCCCGTTTAGCAAAATATGGACTGACAGCGAGGATTTTAAAATCCTGCGGATGATGGATTATAAGGGCGGCTGCGGGAACTGTGGTTTCAAAAAGATTTGCGGCGGCTGCCGGGCCAGGGCGGCATTTTATAATGACGGTGATTATATGGCCGAAGAACCGTGGTGCCTGTATCAGGGAAGAAAAGGGTATTAATAAAAACGCGCCAGAGTCCTCCCCCGGGCCTGGCGTGTTTACTATACCTGTAGTATTTTCCCCGGTTGGGGGGAAAATAGGGAAAAAATCTTGTCAAAGGGATGGTGTTTGTTGTGCATAAAGGTTACAGGAAGTCTGAGGAGTTGTTTGCGGAAGCCCAGAAGTTTATTCCGGGTGGTGTCAACAGCCCTGTGAGGGCTTTTAAATCAGTGGGGCACAATCCTGTGTTTATCGAAAGAGCAGGTGGCTCCAAAATCTATGATGTGGACGGAAATGAATACATAGATTACGTGGGGTCATGGGGGCCGATGATTCTAGGACATCAAAGCCCTGGTGTAGTGGCCGCCCTAAAATCTTACCTGGATAAGGGCACCAGTTACGGGGCTCCTACGGAACTGGAAACGATACTGGCTAAGATAATTATCGGCGCCTTTCCGGCGATGGAAATGGTCAGAATGGTCAATTCCGGGACTGAAGCGACAATGAGCGCTCTCAGGCTGGCCAGGGGTTATACCGGGAGAAACAAGATAGTAAAGTTTGAGGGTTGTTATCATGGCCATGCTGACTCCCTGCTGATAAAAGCCGGTTCCGGGGCTCTAACCCTCGGTGTCCCGACAAGCCCGGGGGTTCCGGCCAATATAGCCAGTGGTACGATTACGGCATCCTTTAATGACCTGGAAATGCTGAAGGAGATATTTGCCGCCGAAGGGGATGATATCGCTGCAGTTATTGTCGAGCCTGTCGCGGGAAATATGGGTGTTGTCCCACCCCAGCCGGGATACCTGGAGGGACTGCGTGACCTGACGAGAAAATACGGGTCTTTGTTGATTTTTGATGAAGTAATGACCGGTTTCAGGGTGGCTTATGGCGGCGCCCAGGTGCGTTTTAATATCGAGCCTGATTTGACATGCCTCGGTAAAATTATCGGCGGCGGGCTGCCGGTGGGGGCCTATGGCGGCAGGAAAGAGATAATGGAAAAGATAGCCCCGGCTGGGCCGATATACCAGGCCGGGACGTTGTCAGGCAACCCCCTGGCTATGACTGCAGGAATAGCGACCATGGAATCCCTTCAGAAGCCCGGGTTTTACGAAGAACTGGAAAATAAATCAGCCAAGCTGGCCGAAGGATTGGCAGACGCCGCCGACAAGGCTCGGGTCAAGGTAACAATGAACAGGGTCGGCTCTATGGTCTGCACGTTTTTTACCGGGCAAAAGGTTGTTGATTACGCCAGTGCCTGCACATCTGACACTGCTAAGTTCGGTACCTTCTTCCGTTCGATGCTGGACCAGGGGATATATCTGGCCCCTTCCCAGTTTGAAGCGGCATTTGTTTCGGCTGCCCACACCGGTGATGATATTGCCAAGACTGTTGAGGCTGCTTTTAGGGCTTTTAAGAAAACACTGTAATTGCATGTATAAATTTGTTAAAAAGAATTGTCGAAAACACACCTCTTTTGGAGAATAAAAGGAGGAATTTGGTCCGTTTTTGACGAATAACAAATATTGGTTAAGGAGTGAAATCGGTTGTTGAACAGGAAGAATATAATTTCAGTTCTTTTAATATTAGCTGTGGTGGCTGTATAAAATAATTACAGAGAGGATATGAAGTATGCCGGATGCATATGAGAAGTTCCTTCAGGATTTACGGAGAAGAAAAGGACTGGATCTAACCGGATATAAGCGTCCTCAAATGGAGAGACGGATAAACAGCCTGATGCGGAGTCTGAAAGTTGAAGGTTATGACACGTACCTTGATTTAATGGAAAAGGAAATCCAGCACTGGCTCAAGTTTCTTGATACACTTACGATAAACGTGTCCGAGTTTTACAGGAACCCAAACCAGTGGGAGTTGCTGGAGAGTAAAATAATACCTGAATTAATAACCAAAACTCCTTTCCTGAAACTCTGGAGCGCCGGTTGCTCAACCGGGGAAGAGCCATACAGCCTCGCTATGCTAATGATTAACCGTTTTCACAAGGTGTCTTTTACCCTGACCGCTTCAGATATAGATGATGAGGTAATAAATAAAGCCAAGGCTGGAGTTTATAACGATAAAGCGGTAGCAAACCTGCCGAAGCAGTTTTTGTCATTAAATTTTACACAACAGGGAACCAACTTCGTGATTTCCGAAGATGTCAAAAGAAGGGTTAAGTATGTTAAGCGTAACCTGTTAAGAGACCCATTTGACCGCAGTTATGATTTGATTTTATGTAGAAATGTGGTAATCTATTTTACTGAAGAAAGCAAGGCTGAATTGTATCGAAAGTTCCATGATGCCTTAAGAATTGGAGGGATATTATTTACCGGTAGTACGGAGCAGATTTTTCAGCCCAGGGAAATAGGATTTAATTTGGCATCTTCCTTCTTTTACAGAAGGGAAGGCTAAAATTAGAGGTTCGCTGACGCGAACCTTGTTTTATTGGAGTTTTTTGCAGGAATTTTGTCCTAAACGGTCGAAATATTTGAAGAGGTTAAAAGCCCTTAAATAAGGAGGGGTTATGGATATGTCAGAAAGTTATATTTTTGCCCTTGATATTGGAACCCGGTCGGTTGTGGGGGTTGTCATGCATGAAACCCCTAAAGGGTTGGAGATCGTTGCTTCCGAACACCTTGAGCACCAGAACCGGGCTATGATAGACGGGCAGATTCATGATATTGAACAGGTGGCTAAAGCTATCAAGGTTGTTAAAGAGAAGCTTGAAACTAAAATCGGCCAAACACTTACTCAGGTGGCTGTCGCCGCAGCGGGGCGGGCCCTTAGGACAGTCCGGCTGAAGATGAATAACGATATAGTGGAGTATAAAGAAATTCACCGTGATGATATCCTGCGGCTGGAGCTGCAGGCAGTCCAGGAAGCCCAGAATAAGCTGGCGGAATCCGACCACCATGAGGACGACTCATTGAACTACCACTGTGTGGGTTACAGTGTTGTCAACTATGAACTCGACGGCTTCCGAATAGGCAACCTGTACGGTCAAAAAGGGAAAAACATGAGTGCCGAAGTAATCGCTACTTTTTTGCCCAGGGTTGTTGTCGATTCACTGTTTGCAGCCCTGCAGAGGGTTAAGCTGGAAATGACGAGCCTTACCCTTGAGCCTATTGCAGCGAGCGCTGTAGTAGTTCCACCCAGCATGAGGCAGTTAAATATCGCCCTTTTAGATATAGGGGCCGGTACTTCTGACATAGCGATTACGGACGATGGGTCGATAGTCGGTTACGGGATGGTCCCTATCGCCGGTGATGAGGTAACTGAGAAGATATCTCAGGAATACCTCGTTGACTTTAACCAGGCTGAAATTATTAAACGCTCAATATATAACCATGACGAAATAAAGTTTGCTGATGTCCTGGGGATTGAACAAGCAGTGCCCAAGGAAGATGTTTTGGAGGTTATCTGCGAGACAGTACAGTACCTCGCGAAACAGATCAGTGAAAGACTGATTGAACTGAACGGGAGGACTCCTCAGGCTGTTATTTGTATCGGTGGCGGCAGTCTTACGCCACTCCTAAAAGATATGCTGGCAGAAAATCTCGGTCTCTCAAAACAGAGGGTAGCTATCAGAGGCAGGGAAGCTATTGCCGAGGTGTTCGGCGCCCAGGAATTGATGGGACCGGAAGCTGTTACCCCAATCGGGATAGCGGTTACATCTTTCGAACACAAGGGGCTGGGATTTGCCTGGGTTATAGTAAACAATCGCCAGGTCAGATTGTTTGAGAGGGGTACTGTGGCAGACGCGCTGCTGGCAGCAGGAGTAAGCATTCGCAGGACGATGCCGAGGTTAGGCATGGCTCTCACCGTGACAGTAAACGAAGAGTTGAAAATTATTAAAGGCGGTAGAGGCAAACCGGCCATAGTAAAATTGAACGGACACGATGTTACTATTGATACGCCGGTTAAACACAATGATGTTATCGAATTTGTGGAAGCCATCGACGGGGAAAACGCCAAAGGATACATATATGATGTAGTCCAGGATATTTTACCTATCAGTATAAGCATAAACGAAGAGTCTCTAACAATTAACCACGTTATTACGATGAACGGCCAAGCTGTCACATTTTACGATGAACTTGTTGATAATGCCAGAATAGTCCACTACCTGCCCAGAACAATCGCAGATGTGCTGGAGATTGCCGGGTACAGTGATGCCGAAAATGAATATGATATATACGTAAATGAACACATTGTCGACCCGATGACAGAGATTAGTGATGGTGATGTTATTACTATCGAAACAAAAAATGAGCCTTCATTGATAGAGATCTCAAGTGAGGATGGAGACGGGCAACTTGATTTGATGGAAGAACAGTATGTTCAGTCGGCCCTGGAAGTGGCTGCCGCAGATGAGGAATCAGAGTCGGGAGTTATTACGCTAGTGTATGTTAACCAGGAAAGGGTGGAGATTCCCAGGTCAGATGTAATTCTCACAGACATCCTTACACGGATTAACTTTTCTTTACAGCCCCCTGAGCCTGGGATGAGGCTTGAGATGAAAGTTAACAGCCTGCCGGCCGAGTTCACTACTCCATTAAGAAACGGGGATAATGTCAATTTAGAGTGGATATAACAAAAAAAATTTTCGACACGACGATATTCGACATTTTCTCTGAAGGAAAAAAGGGGAGAATCTAGAAATACTGTAAAAAAAAATCGCAGTTTGCTCAGAAATTCCGTACCACAATAAATATGTGGGGGGATGAAAATGTGGGATACTCGTCGGGATATCCAGAAAAGAATTAAAGAAAAGCAAAAAGAGATGTATAATCTAGTCAAAAAAAAAGGCATCCATGACCCGGAAGTCTATTCCAAGAGCAGCGAGTTAGACTGTCTAATTGTAGAATACATGAAAAAATACAATAATTATATTTTCGGCAACCTTTTTGATAATTATTGACACATACGTAACATATATTAATCGTCCGCTTTATTTCGGCAAGCAGGGCGGTTTTTTATATTTCACACTCTTTTAGGTGGAATGGTACGGTTGTGACTACGACATCGGTCTGAAAGACCAGTAGGTTCTGGAGCATAAGGCCTGTCTGGTTGTGGAGGAATCTCTGCCACCACCGGCAGGTGACAAATTCCGGGATGAGCACTGTCACCACTTCACCTTCAGCCTTGTTTTTATCAGCTTCGATAATATATTCCACCAGTGGGTCAAAGACTGACCTGTAAGGGGAGTCAATTACAACGAGTTCTATCCCGGGGTTCCAGGTTTCCCATTTCCGGCGGAATTTTTCCGTAAACTCTTTATCAGAAGATATATGGACAGCCTTCACGTCGTCGCTGATCTCTTTCGCGTAGTCTACGGTGTTGGCGACAACATTAGTGAGACTGGCCGCCGGGATAATGATTTTATGCATCAGCCCGGGGCGCTTTAGGTAATTGTCAAAATCAAGCTGTGATTTGACATCCATATAGTGTTTATGGACTGCCCGGAACGAGTAAACCATCACCGGCACGAGGACAAGGATAACCCAAGCCCCGTGCTTAAATTTAGTCACTGCAATGACAACTGTTACCGTGCCGGTAACGATAGCCCCCAGACTGTTAATAAAGAGTTTTGTGCGCCAGTTACCGGTCTTATGAGTAAGCCATCTCCTTACCATGCCGGACTGAGATAGGGTGAAAGAAGTAAAGACTCCCACAGCATATAATGGGATGAGCCTGGTAGTAATTCCATCGAAAATAGTTAGCAGGATTCCAGCTAAAACTCCCAGCATCACTATACCGTTACTAAACACCAGGCGGTCACCGCGCAGGGCAAGATACCTGGGCAAAAAACCGTCACGGGCCATCAGGGAAGCCAGCATTGGGAAGCCGGCAAAAGCTGTATTGGCTGCCAAGGCCAAAATTAAGAACGTGCTGGCCTGGAACAGGTAAAATGAAACACCTTGGCCGAACACTTTATGAGCAACCTGGGAAATAACTGTCATCTCATGAACCGGCCCGATGTACAGCGCTTTAGTAAGGAAAGTTAAACCGCTGAACATAACAAAAAGTAAAAAAGCTAACAGAGCCAGTACCATTTTGGCATTTTTGTTTTCCGGTTCTTTAAAATTCGGTACAGCGTTGCTTACCGCTTCAACCCCGGTTAAGGCAGCGCAGCCTGAGGAGAAGGCCCGGAGTATCAACCAGGTTAAGGCCAGGGAACTGATATCAGGGTTGGCTGGTTGAGGAGGAGGTAAGTTAGTGATCGGAATGTGGACTATGAAAATTTTATAAAAACCGATACCAATGAGTAAAAACATACCAATAATAAATGCATAGGTAGGGTAGCTGAATACGGTAGCCGATTCGGTGATTCCCCTCAAATTAAGGACTACCAATATGGCCACAACAACTAAACAAAGAGCCACCTTATATTGGGCCGCAGGCCGGTATGCTGATGTGAAGGCAGCTACACCTGCCGAGACCGAAACAGAGACCGTCAAAAGGTAGTCAAACAACAGAGCAGCTCCTGCCACAAGTCCAGTGTTGACCCCTAGGTGTTCTTTGGCAACTATATAGGCGCCGCCGCTGCTTTTAGGGAAGGCATCGATAATCTGCCTGTAACTGAAACTTACTATAAACAATAGGATGACAATAGCGGCGGAAATTGGAGTAATCAGGCTAAACGATGCTACTGCAATGACCGGTATCAGAACGCGTAATATTTCTTCACCAGCGTAAGCAACTGACGATAAAGCATCTGACGAAAGGATAGCCAGGCCTTTCAAAGTAGTCAAGCGTTCATGGGCGATACGGGCCGATTCCATCGGTTTACCGATAAGTACCCTGCGGAGTATCTTCAGCATTAAATACACTTCCTCAGAAACGATATCCAATGTCTTAGAAAGACAACTATTAATATAATTTGCCTAAACACTTAAAAAGGTATACAGTGTCAGCTTTTGCTCAACCTGATAACAATTATACCACATTTTTCCGGGATGTCTATTTTTCATTTGGAAGCTAAAACCCCGGCAGTTTGCCGGGGTTTTAGCTTATATGTATAAATACCGCCTGGTTAAAGGTAAACTGTTGTTCAACCCCTTTGAGAACAGGATCTGGTGGACATCTAAACCGGTTGTCCGAAAAGATTCGGCACAGGAAAGGAGGTATAATAACCACATCCTTACAAAACACTCACCCCTCTGGTGGCGAATCTGCTCCACGTTTCTTTGGAAACTCACGGACCATCGGTCCAGCGTCATAGCGTAATGCATCCGTAAGCTTTCAACGTCAATTAAGTGAAAAGCGTATTCTGGCAGCATCCAAACCAGTTCCCTCAGTGAAGGGATATAACCACCGGGAAAAATGTATTTCTCCAGCCATGAATTGACAGCCCCTTCAGTCGTGTCCGTAATACTGTGCACTAAAGCCAGTCCACCCGGGGTTAGAAACCGATTGACGGAAGTCATAAACCTGCCAAGATTGGTTTTACCCACGTGTTCCAGCATGCCTACACTGGCAACTTTATCAAAGGTCCGACCGCTGGCTGCAAGCTCAGAGTAATCCAGCATGGCCACATCTGCTAACTGTCCGAGACCCAATTCAGTAATTCGCTCTTTTGTTCTGCTGTATTGTTCCCGGCTCAACGTAATCCCAAAGGCTTTCACTTTATATTTTTTAGCAGCTCGGATTATCAGCCAACCCCAACCGCTGCCGATATCGAGGAGGGTCTCACCCGGTTTCAGCTGGAGTTTTTTAAGGACATGATCAATTTTCTGTAACTGGGCTTCTTTTAAGATATCTTCGGGGCAGTAGAAATAGGCACAGGAGTAACTCATTGTTTCATCAAGCCAGAGGGCAAAGAAGTCGTTGCCCAGGTCATAGTGATATTGCACATCTTTTTTCTGCCGATTAAGTGAAACAGGTTTGTTAATCTTGGCAAGAGCCCGCTTGGCAGGAGTTGGGCGGCGGTATGAGAAAAAGGAATCCTGGTTCATAAAAGCCCATTTGACAACATCCGCCAGATTCCCGTGGATGTCCATATTCCCGTTCATGTAAGCTTCGCCCAGTTCCAGGAGAGGGTCTTTGGATAATCTTAAAATGGAAAACGGTTTATTTAACTTTAAAGTAAAAAATGGTTTGCCCGGACCGTATTGTTTTTTAGTCCCATCCCAGAAATCAACTGCCAAACCCCCGTTAGGTATTCGACTAAAGAACTTGTCTAAGAGAACCTTGCGCATAGGAATTCCCCTTCTGATAACCCTCAACAGTAATTGTGAAATAGTTCATTAACATAATTATACTCCCGAAATTCTTTTCAATTCCATAGAAATTAATAATCGTACTATAAAATTTATTTACTACAAACTCCCAAAACTTATGGAACTTAAAAGGTATATATGTCAAGACAGCGAATACTACTTAAAATATCTTAGTTGGCAAATAAAGGCAATAACCGTTAATTATGACGAAGCGATATTTAATTGAAGCCTCCAGAAGCTCATCAAATGCTCCATGAGCATGGTAAGGCGATGATATGGAAAGGAGTCAATGTTATGGATTGGAATCTGAAGCAGGCGGCCGGGAAAGTACTAGGACTGGGGAAGAAAACGACAGCTAAGTTAACTGCCATAGGCATCTCCACTGTAAAGCAGATCCGCAAATCGTGGCAACCCAAATCAAGGTAAGGGCTGAAAACCTGGTTTGTGCTAAGAATGTTATAGACAGTCTGGACGAGCAATTGTTACGGGACATCAAGAGGACTGACCTGGAAATCGTTCAAAAGGTGGCCGGGGTCGGGTTTGAACTGGGTATAGCCTTATGGGCTCAGGGTATAAAAAAACTGGAAGACATAACCGATGCTACCCTGGTCGATTTTCTCCTCCTGCCCGGTTTTTTCAACGAAAGATACTGGAGTAAGATAGTGCTGGCCGAACAGGGAAGCGGGTTTTTGTCCAGTGTCCTCGACGGGCTTAGCGGCTGCCTGGAAAACCCTCAAAGCTTGGCCGGGATTGCTGAAACCCTGGGAATCAATACCTGGTGCCGGGACACAATTCGCTTGTGGTTCGCTCATCGAACACCAATTTTGTCCTGGGGCGGGGTTCTGAAGGGACGGCCAGGCTTACTCTGACTGAGGACGATTCAACCAAGGAACTGCGTTTCGACACAATCAGTTCCAATGTTAACTGGATTACCCTGGCCGGACAATCATTCACTGCAATAATCGGCGGGACTTCACAGACCCTGGATTTTAAGGTTGTTGTCCCGGTGGGCATGATGGCGGGTAGCTACCAAGGCACAATTAATATCCCGGCCACTCAGTATATTAAAGGAACAAACCAGCCCTCAAGAGATTCCGACCAAACCCGGACCGTCACCATTGACCTACAGGTGTTAGCCGGAAACATGGCCGTCAATAACGGCGACCTGGACTTTGGCAGCCTGGACCAGGGAGAGTCGCAGGATTTAACCTTCATGGTGGTGGCTGTTCCTGATACTGCTGATATTGGGCTTTATTGCTCTCATAATCGGCTGTGTTGTAGCTATCCTGGCTTTTTTAGAACTTATCTTAACAATTCCCGCCTTGGGGGTGGTGATTTCCCTCTGCGCCTCCACCTTAACTGCCCTTATTGCCATGATAAACTGGGTGATAATGTAAGAGACCAATCCGTACTTCGCGGTACCTGACGATTTTTGGATGGGCTCTCCAAACATATTAACGAATTGCTGATTAAACCATCTTGGTTATGACGACCGCCGAGTATTATCGCTCGGCTTTTTATCTCAGGACAGTTGTCGGCCAAGTACCATAATCGCAGACCCGGATAGCCGTGTCGGCAAAGCCGACACGCTTGCCGACACCCTCTCCTATCTGAACAGTTGCCGTAGCATGGCAATAATTCTGACCCCAAGGGTAGAAAAACGGCAGCTGGCTAGGCGCCCGCCCGACCGCAACCACAGGCATACTATTGCCTATCAAGCATACTACGGCACGTCGATGAATCTATTCGTCCCCCAGTCCGATGGTGGCCGAAGGCCATCGAATGCTTAGGCTAATAGTCGCCTTGGAATGGCCCCAGTACCGACCCAGAGGTAGAAAAACGGCAGCTGGCTAGGCGCCCGCCCCGCCGCAACCACCGGGTACTATTGCCTATCAAGCATACTACGGCACATCGATGAATCTAATCGTTCCCCAGTCTGATGGTGGCCGAAGGCCACCGAATGCTTAGGCTATAGTCGCCCTAGCATGGCCGCCCGCCCCGCCGCAACCACCAGCGTACTAAGGCCTGTCAATCATACCATGACACGTCGATGAATCTATCATCCCCCAGTCTAATGGTGGCCCAAGGCCACCGAATCCCCACACTATAGCCACCTTAGCCTGGCCCCAGTACCGACCCAGGGGTAGAAAAACGGCAGCTGGCTAGGCGCCCGAGCTGGCGCAACCACAGGCGTACTTCTATGAAACGTCAATCATACCATGACACGTCGATGAATCTATCATCCCCCAGTCTAATGGTGGCCCAAGGCCACCGAATGCTTAGGCTATAGTCGCCTTAGCCTGGCCCCAGTACCGACCCAGAGGTAGAAAAACGGCAGCTGGCTAGGCGCCGGCCCCACCGCAACCACAGGCATACTCTTTGTATTCCGAGGATTGCGGTGGGGCCGGCAACAACGCCAGCTGCCGTTTTTCTCTACATGCACGACAAAAATATTAAAGCCTTGCTGACTCCCGTCAGCAAGGCTTTGCTTTCAGTTGGTGCGGTCGAGGTGACTTGAACACCCACACCCGTAAGGGCACTAGAACCTGAATCTAGCGCGTCTGCCAATTCCGCCACGACCGCACGAAAATTGAGGTACATTAACGATGATAGCATAAAGGGCATTAAAAGTCAACCTGAGAATAAGCCCCTAAGCGGCAGCAAACCTTGTAATTAGTGGAACAGTGGTACATTTTTTGGACAGGTGGAGGAAGACTAGTTGTATAAGATTGATAATGAAACAGGGGGGTAGTATTGAATGGCCAGAAAAGTCACCGGTAAAGTGAGCCGTGAGATGAATCGGGAAGCAGTCAACATCAGCGGTCCTAAGACTGCCAGCGGGTCCAGACTTCGTACTCCGCGAAAGATTTCAGCGCCTCGTTCAGCAGGAGCAGGACGTGTTTACGTGGATGATGACGATATCTAAAAGAAACACAGTTTGATGTTTACATTCTTTTTTCACACATTCCCAAAGGCGGAACATATCGAAATGGTTGGTTCGGCAGTGCGCGAACCAACCATTTTTATACTAATACTACCGCTATCTACGCAGTCGTCACCTTCGTCATTATCCGCTATATCAACAGATAGATTACAATACTCCAAAAAGCAAAACAAAATAAAAGCGCTCCAATTAAACCATAGTTAAGCTTTGTCATAATTTTCACCTCAGGTACAGTATTACTCTAAATTTGGATAATAATACCGGTGAATTACATCTGAAACAAAAAAACGGTTATTCAGCTGAATAACCGTTAACCGCTCATATGGCTGGGGCGGCTGGACTCGAACCAACGCATGACGGAGTCAAAGTCCGTTGCCTTACCAACTTGGCTACGCCCCATCGGAGTGGAGAGTGGAGAGTGGAGAGTGGAAAGTGACACCCCATCCAGCGTTGCCTTGGGTTCAAAGGTTTACACTATCCAATATCTACTTTCAAATCACACTACATAATTGCACATTTGTTAATATGGGATGTTAAAACAGATTTTATACTGTCATATCTTATCTTCCCATGTCAGACTATCTATTGGGGAGTTTGGTGGAGTTCACTCACCACTAATCACTCCCCACTAATCACTAGTATGGTGGAGGGGGCAGGATTCGAACCTGCGAAGGCGGAGCCGGCAGATTTACAGTCTGCTCCCTTTAGCCACTCGGGAACCCCTCCATTAATACAGGAGTTATTATAACTAATTTGACGGTTCGCGTCAAGTAGTTCCTAGTTGCTAGTTGCTAGTTCCTAGTTGCAGTTTCTTAGGTGCCAGGTGTCAGATTGAATGATTCACTTTGTACTGCCTCGTTCCGCATTGAGCGGAACGAGGCGAAAAGGTTGGTTCGCGCTTGAACGCGAACCTTCCAATCTGATAGTGTTACCTATGTCTTGATCCTTCTCTGTTAACTATATCCTGAATACACAATACACCGAATACCCTAGTAACTAACTAACAACTAGTAACTAGCACCTAGCACCTAGCACCTAGCACCTGGCACCCGGCACCTAAAAAAAGGTCCAGTTGTTTAAACTGGACGGGGAGAGATAGAACTCACCAAAGCGGAGTGTTATTATTATGAGCATGTTAGGCGGAAAATATACTTGTAAATATTACCAGAATAAACCCCTTTTCTTCGATTTAGGTGAGTGCTCTATGCGTGCCTTTTTTGGGGACATCTTTGGTATAAACGGTTGTTGTCCCAAATATATTATATTGACATGTTCCGGAAAGGGGCCGCCAATCATGAATAAATTTAAATGGATTGTCATATTCACTGCCATCGCCTGTCTGCTTGCCAGTACCGGGGTAAATGCGGAAAATGCCAAGGGACCGGACCAGGCCAAAATAAACCAGCCGGTCCCAAAGACAATAAAAAACATGATTTTTATTACGGTTGAAGGTCTCAGCGATGAAATGATACAGTCTGCTTACACGCCAAATATCAATGGGCTGGCAGCAAGTGGAGTAAGAACAACAGCTGTTGGGGTACTGCCTGCTAATCACGAGGTTTTGTTAGCTTCCCTGTTATCAGGCGCCGACCCCTCCGTTCATCGTTTTACACAACCGGGTCAGCAAATGAAAATAAAGCTTTTACCTGACATTATTTGCAGCTACGGCAGAAGCTGCGTCTTTATTTCCAATATAGGGACAATTCCTGAGGGACTTTTCCGGCAAGGCGGGGTAAGGACTTATGAAGTCAGAAGCGCAAAAAACGAGGCTCTAATCAGTAAAGCCATTGATATTTTTAACCAGAATCAGCCGTTTTTTTTGGGAGTTAGGCTGTCCGGTATTGAAGATAAATTACTGGGTTCGAATAACAAGGCTAAAGTTGTGGAGGCTGTGAATGATTTAGATGAGCAAATCGGCCGATTGCTAACAACCCTGAGCGCATATGGAGTTTTTGATGAAAGCCTCATAGTATTAACAGGAAACAACAGCGGCAGCGAATTGATGGTTCCGGTAATTATGGCGGGGCCGGGTCTAAAAAGTGCGGCCAATTTGCCCCCGGTCAAGATTATCGATATTGCACCTACAGCTGCCCTGTTAGCAGGGCTTCAAATTGCCCCGGAGAGTAACGGCATGGTGTTATGGAATGCTCTGCGGTCCGGAACGGGTTTTCTTGAACAGAATCTATTGTTAAAGAGGATAAAAGACCTAAGTGAGGAAGATGCCAGGTTGATCACTTCAATTTACAGCCTAGGTGAAGAGAAGAGGATGATGAAGGTAGAAAAAGAAAATGTTGCCCGGGAAAAGGCGCAAATTAAAAAAACAATTGAAGGGAAAGAAGGTCAGATTCGCATATTAAAATGGGAAATTAAGTTCCTTAGATTGATAGAAGTCGTAACAATCATCGCCATGGGTGTAGGTTATATGGTTGAATACTTTTACTTAAGAAAGAAATTTCTCATGTTTTAGCATCATGAGTATTCCAATTAACCCCAATGGGGTCTTTATTTTTGAATAATTGAAGGATTATAGAAAAGCGTGTTGAAATTGTTATAATACACTTTAATAAATTTTTTCATATCAGAAGGAATTTAGAATTTTCTGTCGAAGTGCTCTAATATCTGTGAACTGCCTAAAAACCACCGATAAAAATGCTCTGACCGCTGGAAAGGATTTAGGGTATTTATGTAGAAAGACTTAAAAAGTGTGAATTTTTAGAAAACCCATACAATAACAGGTCTTTAGGTTCCGCCAACCAATGAAGAAGGTGTTGTTGGCGCTATACAGTTTTGCCTAGGAGTTAAAGTTATAGCAAAAATTGCGGAAAAGTCGCAGCAGCAACTTTAAAATGAGGTGAAATCTATGAAGATAGCTGTTTCAGGAAAAGGTGGCGTTGGCAAGACTACGGTCGCGGCCACATTGGCGAAACTACTGGCGGCTTCACACAAAAATGTTTATGCGGTAGATGCCGATCCCGATGCTTGTTTAGCTGCAGCAGTCGGAATACCTGAAGAACAAATTCGTAATTTAAAACCACTGGTAGACATGAAAGAACTCGTCGATCAAAAAAGCGCAGGGGGAGGAGCTTTTTTTTCCCTAAATCCTGATGTTGATGACATCCTTAAGGAGTACAGCATTCCTCTTGGCAATATAAGGTTTCTCCGGATGGGCGGCATTAAACAGGGCGGTTCTGCTTGTTACTGCCGGGAAAATTCATTTTTAAATGCTTTAATGGGCGGGGTTCTGTGGGATAAGGAAAGTGCCGTTATTCTTGACATGGGCGCCGGAATTGAGCATCTTACCAGGGGTACTGCCCAAAGTGTTGATATAATGCTTGTGGTCATTGAACCCAGTAAAAACAGTGTAAATACAGCCAAGCTGGTCAAGCAGCTGGCGGCTGACCTGGGAATCAAAAAAATAAAGTTCATTGGAAACAAAATAAGGAATGAAAAGGAAAGAGATTTTATTCAGAAGCATTTTGAACCTGATGAAATATTGGGATTTATTCCTTTCGATGACGATATCTGGGAGAGTTCCATGGAAAGCGGGCCAGCCGTTGAATTGGGAGGAGACTTATTTAGGAGCATGAAAGAAATTCACGAAAAATTACTACAGGAGGTGGATGGATAGAAGGTATATCATTTAGATATCAAAAGCGATTGTTGCATTTCTTTTCAAAGAAAAACGGGTAAGTGATAGTTATTTAAATATATAAATGTTGATTGACCCGGTTAGAAAAGAAATGTGGGCAGAAAATTATTATTAAGGAGGTTAAAATTAATGCCAAGATTTAGAGACTCAAATCATACCTGCAAACCTTCAGATGCACCACGAGTTTTTGAACCCAAAAATGTTAGACGTAGTATTGACCCGGCCGTTCTTGAGATGATTGATAAGGCTCAGGAAAAAGGGGTTATTACCGCCTTTGACCGGGCTGTTGCCCAACAACCTCAGTGCCAGTTCGGTTACAAGGGTACCTGCTGCCGGTTCTGTATGATGGGACCCTGCCGGGTTACCGCCGACACGGGGCCGAAGAGCAAAGGTATCTGCGGCGCCGACGCATGGACTATCGCTGCCCGGAGTACAGGTACCATGCTGTTGACAGGGGCTGCTGCCCATTGTGAGCATGCTCGCCATATGGCCCATACTGTATTAGAGATGGCAGAGGGCAAAGCACCGGATTATAAAATTACCGATGCCAAGAAACTGAAGGCAGTAGCCAAGAGAGTTGGCATTCAGACTGAAGGCAAGGCCGATAAGGATCTGGCCATAGAAGTTGCTAAGTTAGCCTTAAATGATTTTGCGATTCTGACAGGCATGGGCGAATGTGTTTGGGCTACATCTTCAATAACTGAAGGTCGTAAAGCTAAACTTGATGCCTGCAACATTACTCCTAACGGAATCCAGTCTGCTTTAGCCGACCTGTTGGCTCAGGCCCATGTAGGTCAGGACAACGACCCGGTTAACATTACTTTTAGCGCTCTCCGGGCTGCTATGGCTGACTATACCGGGATGCATATCGGAACTGATTTCTCCGACATTCTCTTTGGAACTCCGGAACCTGTTGTTTCTGAAGCTAACATGGGTGTTATCGATCCTGCCAAAGTAAACATAATCCTTCACGGTCATAACCCACTGCTGAGTGAAATGATTGTTGCCGCCGCTCGTGCACTGGACAGCGAAGCTAAAGAAGCCGGCGCTACCGGTATTCAGTTATCGGGTATCTGCTGCACAGGTAACGAAGTTCTTATGCGCCAGGGTGTTCCTATAGCTACTTCCTTCAGTTCCCAGGAATTAGCCATTACCACAGGCGCTATTGATGCAATGGTAGTTGATGTACAGTGCATCATGCCTGGCCTGACTACTGCAGCTAAGTGCTTCCATACTAAGATTATCACTACTCAGCCGATTGCAAAACTTCCGGGCACCATGCATGTAGCGTTTAATGTTGAAACTGCCATGGAAGACGCTAAAGAGATCGTGCGTTTAGCTATTGCTTCCTATAAAGAACGTGACGCTTCTAAAGTCTATGTTCCTAAACTGAAAAACAAGGTTGTGGCAGGATTTAGCTTGGAAGCTATTTATGAAATTTTTGGAACGGTTAACTCCGATAAGCCGGTTAAGGTTCTGACTGATGCTATTATGTCCGGAAAGCTTAAAGGTGTTGCCCTTATGGCTGGATGTAACAACCTTAAAGGTGTACAAGATGAAAACCATATCGGAATTGTTAAAGAATTGTTGAAGAACGACGTTTTCGTTGTTGCTACTGGTTGTGCCGCCCAATCATATGCTAAACTGGGCATTCTTGACCCCGCTAACAGAGATTCTCTTTGTGGTGACGGTCTGAAGGCATTCTTAGCTCAGTTTGACGGTAAAGGCAAGGAAAAACTTCCCGCAGTGCTTCATATGGGGTCCTGTGTAGATAATACCCGGGCTTCCGACCTGATGATGGATATGGCAGACGAAATGGGTGTAGATACCCCGAAAGTGCCTTGGGTAGCCTCTGCTCCCGAAGCAATGTCCGGAAAAGCCGTTGCTATCGGATGCTGGGCTGTTACGTTAGGTATGCCGGTTCACGTTGGCGTACTGCCGCCGGTTGAAGGCAGCGACCTGTTCTACAGTATCTGTACCCAGATTGCCAGTGATGTTTACGGTGGATACTTCATTTTTGAAGTGGATGCCAAAGCTGCCGCTGAAAAACTGCTGAGTGCTTTAGAATATAAGACTTGGAAACTCGGCGTACACGTTAAAACTGCTGAGAAGTTCGAAGCCGGACTTTGCCAGAACTACTAATTATCCCGAATTTCGAAAGGAGGAAAAAGAATGTCAGAAGAACTCAATTTTGACCAAATATATGAAGGCGCAATAGAGCCCGGTAAAGAACCGATAAAATTATTCAGAAGAGCATATAAAGGTGCTATCACTGCAGTAAGTTACGCTGAAATCCTGTTAAACCGGGCTATCGCAAAACATGGTAAGGCTAAAAAAGTCGCTTATCCCGATACCGCTTACTTTGTTCCCATCATCCTTTGTATGAGCGGTGAAAAGGTTACCACACTTGGTGAAATGGTACCCATTCTGAACAAGATGCGGAACCAAATCACTGAGGACCTGACTTTAGCGCAATACGTATTAAACGGTGAGTCTACATGGTATGCAGCTGACATCATCGAGGTGCTCCGTTACATCGATTATGACCCGGCCAAACCTCTTCATGTAGCTCCCTGGACCGGTTTCCTGGGTGACCCGATTGTTCGTTCTTACGGTATCAAGATGGTTGACTGGACTATCCCCGGTGAGGCTGTTATCGTTGGCCGCGCCAAAGACAGCAAAGCAGCCAAGAAGATCGTTGATGACATGATGAGTAAAGGCTTAATGCTCTTCCTCTGTGATGAGATTATTGAGCAGCTGCTCGAAGAAAACGTTAAAATAGGTGTTGATTATATCGCCTTCCCGCTGGGTAACTTTACTCAGGTTGTACACGCCGCTAACTATGCTCTCCGGGCCGGGATGATGTTCGGTGGGATTAAAGCCGGTCTCCGTGATGCTCAGAGAGATTATCAGCGCCGCCGCGTTCTGGCCTTTATCCTGTTACTGGGCGAGCAAGACTTTGTTAAGGATGCTGCTGCAGCCGGCGCTGTCTGGACCGGTTTCCCGGTTATCACTGACCAAGTATTGGCTGAAGACGAGCAGATCAAAGACTGGTATGTATCCGAGCCTGATTATGACAAGATTGTTCAAATTGCCTTGGAAGTCCGGGGCGTCAAGCTTACCAATATCGAAATTGATATCCCCATCAACCACGGGCCTGCCTTTGAAGGCGAGACCGTACGGAAGGGTGATATGTACTGCGAGTTTGGTGGCGGTCGGACCCCTGGTTTCGAATTAGTTGAAATGGTTGGCGATGATATCGAAGACGGTAAAATTACCGTAACCGGACCTGACCTTGACAGTCTTGGGGAAGAAGGCGGCAGACTGCCGCTAGGCACTCACATCAAGGTTTATGGTCGTAAGATGCAGTCTGACTTCGAGCCGGTTCTCGAGCGCCGGATTCACTACTTCACCAACTATGGTGAAGGTCTGTGGCACGTTGCCCAGCGTGACCTCTGCTGGCTGCGGTTCACCAAAGACGCAGTAGGCAAAGGATTTAAGATGGAACACCTGGGCCGCCTGCTTTATGCCAAGTTAAAGTCTGAGTTCCCGGCAATCGTTGACCGGGTTGAGATTGAACTTATTACTGATGAGGCAGAAGTTGTCAAACGCCGCGAATATGCCCGTGAGAAGTATACTGCCCGTGATGCCCGTCTCCGCGAACTTACTGACGAAGGTGTAGAAGAGTTTTACTCCTGTACTCTGTGCCAGTCTTTCGCCCCGACCCACGTATGTGTGGTTGCTCCTGAGCGGGTAGGTCTGTGCGGCGCCGTATCCTGGTTGGATGCCAAAGCCGCCTTTGAGATTAATCCACATGGTGCAAATCAGCCTATTAATAAGGGTGAGTGCATCGACGAAGTTAAAGGCCAGTGGAAGGCCTTCAACGAGTTTGTTTACCAGAACTCCCAGCGTAACGTTGAATCAGTTAACTTCTATACCCTGATGGATATGCCGATGACCTCCTGCGGCTGCTTTGAAGTTATCATGACAATGGTTCCGGAAGCTAACGGGGTCATGGTTGTTAACCGGGAACACTCCGGTCTGACTCCCTGTGGGATGAACTTCTCCACTCTGGCCGGCAGCTGCGGCGGTGGAGCCCAGATGCCTGGTTTCATGGGTATCGGTAAAGCCTACTTCGGTTCCCGCAAGTTCATCAAGGCTGACGGTGGTTTAGGCCGTCTGGTATGGATGCCGAAAGCCCTTAAAGAAACCCTCCGCACTATCCTTGAAGAAAGAGCCGAAGAAGATGGCCTTGGTAAGGATTTCGTAGATAAGATTGCTGATGAAACCGTTGGTACGACCGGTGATGAAATCCTTCCGTTCCTGGAAGAAAAGAAACATCCGGCTCTCACTATGGATCCGCTGATGTAATCTAGTCTGGTTTCTGTTTAGTTTATTTGGTTGATGCAGCCGTCGGCTGGCGGCTGCATCAATCAAATTTATATTTAAAAAATCCAACACAAAAAAGGGAAAGGAGATTGGAGAATGGGTTTAACAGGATTAGAGATTTTCAAACAACTACCCAAAACGAACTGTAAAGAATGTGGTCAGCCAACATGTCTGGCATTTGCCATGCAATTGGCTGCAGGTAAGGCGGGCCTTGACGCTTGTCCTTACGTAAGTGCGGCTGCCCGTGAGGCGCTGGATTCCGCTTCCGCCCCGCCGGTAGCATTGGTTAAAATAGGTGTAGGTGAAAAGGCATTTGAACTCGGTAATGAAACAGTACTGTTCCGTCATGATAAGAGGTTTGAGCACCCGACGGGTATCGCTATCCAAGTTAGCGACAAGATGAGTGCCGATGAAGTAAAAGCTAAAGTAGCCAAAATTAACAAACTGGTCTTTGACCGTGTAGGTCAGACTCATGAGGTTAATTTGGTTGCTGTAGTCAACGATTCAGGGGATGCTGCTAAGTTTGCCGATACCGCCAAATTAGTTCAGGAAAATACTGCATATCCCTTATTACTTATCTCCAGTAATGCCGGCGCCATGGAAAAAGCCCTTGACGTAGCTGGCGCCAACAAACCGGTAGTTTATGCTGCCGATGCCAGTAACTATGAGGCCATGGTTGCCTTAGCCAAGAAATTCGAAGCTCCTCTCGTAGTAAAAGGTGACAATCTGGACAGTTTAGCTGACCTCGTTGCGAAAGTGACAGCCCTGGGATACAAGAATCTGATTCTTGATTCAGGCGCCCGTGAACTGGCTAAGGTTATTGCCGACCAGACTCAAATCAGGAGGCAGGCCCTTAAGTTGTTCCGGCCCTTCGGATACCCGACTATCGCGTTTGCCAATAATGCTGATCCTATAGTCGAGTCTTTAAATGCCAGTACATTTGTGGCTAAATATGCCGGTATTGTCGTTATGACCACTGCTGAGCCCGAATACATTTTATCGGTTATTACCTTAAGGCTTAATGTTTACACTGACCCGCAGAAACCGATTGCTGTTGAGTCCAAGATTTACGAACTCCTCAATCCGGGTCCGGACGCTCCGGTTCTGATTACCACCAACTTCTCACTCAGTTACTTCTGCGTTGCCGGTGACACCGAAGCTTCCCGTGTTCCGTCTTATGTTGTAACTGTTGATACAGATGGTATTTCCGTACTTACTGCCTGGGCTGCCGGTAAATTTACACCGGAATCAATTGCTGATACCGTGAAGAAACTGGGCGTAATGGAAAAAGTTAATCATAACAAGATTATTATCCCCGGTGGGGTAGCTGTTCTTAGTGGTAAAACCGCCGAGCTTACCGGCTGTGAAGTAATCGTAGGACCTCGTGAGTCTGCAGGGATTCCTTCTTTCTTCAAGCAAAGATGGTTAAACCAATAGTTTAATTTTGGGGAAAATTTTGAGAAATTGCGAAAGGAGCGGGAGAAATAAATGGCTGTTACTATAGCTAAAGAAAGATGGACCAGTAAAGTGGCTGAAATGGTTATTGGTCCTAATGATTTAAAACTTGGAGGGGAATCCACTCTTTCCTTCCTGCATTTCGAAGGTGCAATGCCGAACCGTCCGGTGACCTCACTTGAAGTGTTCGACATGGAACCCGAAGATTGGCCTGATATGTTAAAAGAGGCTTATGCCGGTGTCATGAATGACCCCGTAGCATGGGCTAAAAAAGTTGTTGAATATGGGGCTGACGCGGTAACACTCCGTTTGATGAGCGCCCATCCGGATTGGAAAAACGCTTCTGCTGACGAAGTTGCCAAGACAGCTAAAGCTGTAGCTGATGCAATCAATGTTCCGTTGATTGTACTAGGCTGCGGTGTTGAGGAAAAAGATGGGGAAATCCTGCCGGTAGTTGCTGAAGCTCTGGCTGGCAAAAAGGTCCTTATCGGCTGTGTAACCGCTAACAATTACAAGTCTATTACCGCTGCATGCAATGGTTATGGACACAATATCATCGCATCATCACCGCTTGATATCAACCTTTGTAAGCAGCTAAACATCCTGATTAACGAAATGGGCCTACCTTTAGACCGGGTTGGTTTCGACCCTTCGGTAGCTGGTCTCGGATATGGTATCGAGTACGCATATTCTATTATGGAGCGTGCCCGCGTTGGCGCTCTCACCGGTGACAAGACTCTGGCTACTCCTGTTGTATGTTTTGTTGGCGAAAATACTTGGAAGGCCAAAGAATCTATAGCCCCGGATGTTGTAGAATGGGGTCCCCTGCATGACCGCGCTATCTTGTGGGAGGTAACAACCGCTATCACTTTTGCCAATGCCGGCGGTACTGTCTTTATCATGAGGCACCCCGAATCCCTTAAGAGATTTAATGCCTTTATCGATGAGGCTTATAAGTCCAACGCTTATTAATTCCTACGAGAAAATTTAATAAAGTATAAAAGGAGGTCAGTTCATTTAATGTTTGAAATTATTGGTGAAAGAATTAACGGTATGTTCCTCGATATCCGTGAGGCTATCGTGAACAAAGACCCTAAAAACGTTCGGAACTGGGCCGTCAAGCAAGCCGAATGCGGCGCATACTGGCTTGATATTAATACCGGACCCGTTGCCAGCAAGGAAGAACAAGTTGAGATTATGGCTTGGTTAGTTAAGTGCGCTCAGGAAGCGGTTGACCTGCCCTGTGCTATTGACACCACTAACTGGGCAGCCATGGAAGCAGGCTTAAAGGTCCATAAGGGCAAAGCCCTGATTAACTCTGCTACGGCAGAACAGGCCAAAATGGATGTATTATTCCCGATGGCTGCCAAATATGAGGCCTCTATAGTGGCCTTGGCAATGAACGAAAAGGGTGTTCCCAAGAGTGCTGACGATCGCTGCGCTCTTGCTATGGAACTACTCGCTAATGCCGATGGATACGGTATATCTCCTGTAGACCTTTATATTGACCCGCTTGTACTCCCGGTTAATGTTGCTCAGGAGCATGGACCCGAGAGCCTGGAAGCTCTCCGCCAGATTAAACTTTTATCTAATCCTTCACCGAAAACCACTATTGGTTTGAGTAACATTTCCCAGAAGGCGCCTAACCGTCCGCTGATCAACAGGACCTATCTGGCTATGGCTATGTGTGTTGGCTTAGACTCAGCTATCATGGATGCTGAAGATGCCGACCTCGTTGATACTGCGGCTACCGCCAGCATCATTATGAACCAAACCATTTACTGTGACTCTTATATCAAGATCTTTAGACAAAGATAGTTATTTTTGACTAAAGGCGGTTCTTTGGTAAGTTAGTTTTAAGACAGTAGAGTAATTGTGTATCATGGAGGAGAGCCTTCCTAAGAAGGCTCTCCCCAATTAACTTCTCTCTGTAGGAGGAGACCAGATGGAAAATAACACTAGAATAGGCGTCTTTTTCTGTAATTGTAACGGGAAGATTACAGAGAAAGTGGATTTCGAACCGATAGCCTCCGAGGTCAAGAAACTTCCTAAGGTAGAGTATGTCCGGGAGAGCCAGAATCTCTGCGCTCACCTTGAAGGAGAACTCATCTGTAAAGAAATTACTAAAAACCAACTTAATCGGATAGTTGTTGTCGGTTGCGCCAGCGCCAAGGAAGAAGGTTTTTTCAAAGAGGTTTTGAATAAGGCCGGACTCAACTCGCACCTGCTGTCAATGGTTAACCTCCGCGAGGAATGTTGTGCTGTGCATGAGAAAAGCGCGAAGTCAGCAGCCAAGGCTTTGGAGCTGACGAAGATGGGAATTGCCAGGGCAAACAATCTCGAAGAGGTTTCATTTGGAGAAATTCCTGTAAACCGAACTGTACTGGTAATCGGTGGTGGTCTGGCCGGGCTTGAAACAGCGCTGGAGACTGCTGCCAGAGGGTTCAAGGTTATCCTGATAGAAAAAGAGGATAAACTGGGCGGTCGGCTGGCCAGGGTAAATTCCATTATCGGAGTTGACCACAACCCTGCTGATTTACTGGAAGAGAAGGTTAAAGCAGTAACTTCAAATCCAACTATTGATGTACGGACAAACACCAAGCTTGGTGATTTGGACGGAAATATCGGCGGATTTACCGCCTGGTTCGTCAAAGACGGCGTTGAAACGTCCGTTGAAGTAGGCGCTATTGTTGCAGCTACCGGGGTCCAGACTATTTTCTGCCCCGTCAAATACGGTCTGGGAATTGCAGACAATGTAATTGGCCAGATGAAGCTGGAAAGACTTCTGGCCGATGGAAAAGATTTTACTCATAAAAGGATATCTATCGTTATCGGTAAGGGCACAGAGGCTTTTAACCTGCCTTTTGTCATTGCTGTTAAAAATGCGTTGCTGCTGCGTAAGAAGTTCAACGCTACTGTAAATGTTTTTTATACCAATATCAAAGTAGGTGGCGACAACTGGGAGAAGATGTATACTGATGCCAGGGGCGCCGGGGTTAACTTCTTTAAGTTTGAGGATAATATTGAGATAGTTGCTAATAATGGTGAAATTATTGTTAATTATGAAGATCCTTTCTTAAAAGGGAAAATGCCCGGTGTTTTTAAGGTTATTGCTGATTATATCGTCATTCCGGAAGAACTTGTGCCGGCAGAAGGCACGGATGAACTTGCCAAGATTCTTCGCCTTGAGTTAGGGCCGGCTTCCTTCTTTAGTGTCGACAATGCCCACATTCTACCTGAAATGACTTCCAGGGATGGTATTTATCTAGTTGGAAGCTGCCAGTCACCCTGCTTTGCTAATGAGGTTGAAATATCCGCCAAAACCGTAGCAGAAGAAATCTTCCAGAAGCTTGATGCCGATCAGGTATCTACTGAGTTAACCCAGCCGTATGTCGATGCCACCAAGTGTGTTGTATGTCTTACCTGTTACCGCTGCTGTCCTCACGGGGCGATTACGATTGAACACGGAGAACAGTTTAAAAACCTGTATTTTTCCGCGGCTCAGATGAACCCGCTGGCCTGCAGGAGATGTGGAATTTGTGCATCCGAGTGTCCAGGAAAAGCCATTCAACTTCCAGACTATACAGATGATCAAATCCTGGTCCAACTGGAAGCAATGGAGGTGTTGCCATGAGCGCCGATGCAAATTTTCAACCCAAAATTGTAGTTTTTGCCTGTGAAAACTCAGGCTGGCTGGCTGCGGAACACGCTGCCTCACTTGGCCTTAGTTATCCGGAAAGGGTCGAACTGATTAAACTTCCCTGTTCAGGCAAGATTGATGTCATCTATTTTATGAAGGCATTGGAAAAATCCGACGGCACGATGATTATGGCATGTCAGCAGGAGAACTGCAAATTCCTGAAAGGGAATGTCAGGGCTGCTCAGAGGGTTAGACAGACTCAGAACCTGCTGAAGGAAATCGGTATTGAGGAAGACCGGGTAGGGATTTTCTACCTGGCAGCAAACATGGGGCACAAGTTCGTAGAAATTGTCCAGAACTTTTACGATAAAATGAGAGAGTTAGGACCAAATCCTGGGAAGGTGATAAAATGATTATTGCGGAGAGAAAACCCATTGATGAAATTTTAGGATTTCTGAGCAAGCATCAAAAGGTGCTGGTCCTCGGCTGCGGTGGATGTGTTACCGTTTGCTTGGCCGGGGGCGAAAAAGAAGTCGGCATCTTAGGTTCTGAATTGGCTATGGCCCGCAGTAAAGAAGGAAGACCCTTAGAGGTTGTCCAGAAGACAATTGAGCGCCAGTGCGATTTCGAATACCTCGAGGGAATCCGGCACATCGTCAAAGATGTAGATGCAATCCTCTCCCTAGCCTGTGGGATTGGTATTCAGACTTGCGCTGAGGCTTTTCCGGACAAAATTGTATGGCCGGGAGTTAACACCAAGTTTTTAGGTGTTAACCTCAATGTTGGTGTTTGGGCTGAAAGATGCCAGGCCTGCGGACAATGTGTTTTAGATAAGACAGGCGGTATTTGTCCTGTGGCCAGATGTTCAAAGAGTATATTTAACGGTCCCTGCGGCGGTTCTCAAAACGGCAAATGTGAGGTTGATCCGGACACCGATTGTGCATGGGCACTTATCCATGACCGCTTAGCCCGATTGGGTGAGGTCGACTCCCTGCGTGAAATAATGGCTATTAAAGATTGGTCATTCAGCAGGGATGGCGGTCCGAGAAAACTGGTAAGGGAGGACTTGGAACTTGAAAGCGGCAAGTAAACTTCAAAGAATGTGTGAAAGTGGAAATTTCGTCGTGACCGGCGAAATTGGTCCGC
This sequence comes from Firmicutes bacterium HGW-Firmicutes-8, assembly GCA_002840165.1. Classification (GTDB taxonomy): domain Bacteria; phylum Bacillota; class Thermincolia; order Thermincolales; family UBA2595; genus GW-Firmicutes-8. Next base: position 15,709 of record PGZN01000016.1, on the reverse strand, counting down.
CCAAGAGCTGCAATGGTGAGATAGTTCGCCACCATGCAAAAATGCTTAAAGGTTGGTGCGAGTCATTCAACCTTACCGATAACCAGACTGCTATAGTACGCCTTTCCAGTATAGCTGCAGGCAAGATTCTGTTGGAAGAAGGTTTGGAGCCAAACATCCAGATTGTTTGCCGGGACCGTAACCGGATTGCGGCGCAGAGTGACATTTTAGGCGCCTCTGCCCTGGGAATGAAAAATGTCCTGTGTCTTTCCGGAGACCACCAAAAGTTTGGTAACCACCCGACAGCTAAAAACGTCTTTGATGTTGATTCAATTCAATTAATACAAATTCTTGATGGGATGCGCAAAGGCTATTTTGCCAACGGTGAGCAGATGAAGGATGAGCCGCCGCAATTATTTATCGGCTGTGCTGCCAACCCCTTTGCTGATCCGTTTGAATTCCGGGTAACCCGTCTCGAGAAAAAGGCTGATGCCGGGGCTGACTTCTGTCAGACTCAGTGTATTCTTGATATGGAGCGGTTTGAGCGCTGGATGGAACTTGTCAGGGCCCGCGGGCTGCATAAGAGAATTAAGATTCTGGGTGGGATTACTCCGATTAAGTCTGTAAAGGCCGCTAAATATATGAAGAAGTTCGTGGCTGGGATGATGGTATCAGACGATCTTATTGAACGGTTGGAAAAAGCCGAGGATGTTAAAGCCGAAGGCCTTCAGATTGCCATTGAACAAATTGAGCGCCTGAAGAAAATGGAAGGTATTGCCGGTGTTCATATTATGGCTATAGCTTGGGAAGAAAAGGTCCCGGAGATTTGTCAACGGGCCGGTTTAGCTCCCAGACCGGAAGTATAAACCGACACATGCCTTAAGTGGAGGGGAACAAATTGCAAAAACAAAAAGTTCTCGTTTTAGGTGGCGGGGTTGCCGGGATGACCGGCGCCCTGGAAGCAGCGGCCAAAGGATTTGAAGTGTATTTGGTCGAGAAAGCCGCCGATATCGGAGGCTGGGCTTACACTTACTGCTGCAAAGCTACTGATAAATGCGCCAAATGTTCCGCATGCCTTGTACCTCAGGCCAAAATGCACGTCGAGAAAAATCCCCTAATCACCGTTTTCTGTGGTAGTGAATTAATTGGGGTTTCCGGACAGTCTGGGAGTTACAGGGCAAAGGTCAATACTAACGAGGGTCAGGTAACTGAGTTGGAAGTTGGAGCTATTATCGTAGCTACCGGTTTCAAACCGTTGGACGCTGCCCGCAAAGGCGAATTCGCCTATGATAGAGAGAAAAATGTAATTACAGGTTTGGAATTAGAACAGGCCATCCGTGAAAAGGGTTCCCTTACTGCTGCTTACGGAGAAGTTAAGAGTATTGGGTTTATCCAGTGTGTAGGCAGTAGGGATTTGGCCTTTGGCAATAACTATTGTTCCAAGGTTTGCTGTATGTACGCTTCCAAACTCGCCAAACTGATTCGTTCAGAGCTTACGGATGCTGAGCTGACTATCTTCTATATGGATTTTCAGACATTTGGCAAAGACTTTGACGAGTTTATTAAATCTGCTAAGGAAGATGATAAAATCCAATTTGTCAGGGGTATCCCGGCTAAGATATTTGGTTTTCCCTATGACCGGTTAACGGTAAGGTATGCCAATTCCTTGACCGGTGAGGCTATCGAAGATAAATTTGATTTGATTGTCTTGTCGGCAGCTATTACACCCTGTGAGGATACCCAAAAACTGGCCTCTATGCTTGATGTGGAAACTGACGAGCACGGTTTCTTCCGGGTTACGAGCTTAAACCCGGTCGGAACGAAACAACCTGGGGTATTTATTGCCGGAGCCTGCCAATCACCAAAAGACATTCCTCAAAGCACGGAGCAGGCCAAAGCAGCGGCCGGCGCGGCCGTAAAGTTTTTGGTCGTTTGATAATCAGTAGGATAACCCGCTGATTTATCAGAGCACAACCATTATTTTTGTTATAAACAAAGATATTAATAGTTTGATAAATCAGTGGTATCTACACTGATTTATTTTTTATATCGTCTATGGAGGAGAGGGTTTTGCTGCTAGTCTTAATGGCGTCGGTCCTGATATGGATAGCTGCCTTGGCGGCCTGGATATTTATATCCCTTTTTGTGCATGAATTGTTTCATCTGTGGTCTGCTTTTATTTGCAGGCTCGAGGTCAAGAGATACCGCCTTATTACCATACCCGGTAGGGGTAAGGGGTATGTTGATGTGCTGATTCCGAAGGGCACAAAATACTACCTCTTGAAAAGGGGACTGGTGCATTTATCAGGCATTATAGCTCACCTCAGTCTGGTGCTTGTCTCCCTTCTAATGTTTATGCTTTCAGGGGAAGTAGTATTAAGCGGGATTTGGTTAGAAGGTTTAATAGTCAATACTTACCTGATGATAATGAACATGTTCCCCGAAGACTCCGACGGCCGCCAATTCTGGGACATGATAAAAAAGGCGTAACAGATAACACAGAGGACACAGAGCATTACTTTGATTCATCGAACCCGGGTAAGAGGGCACAGAGAGTAAGCGGCAACGATTACTAAATCCTTCTTCCCAACCAAGTTGCAATTTAAATAAAATATTTACTAAAACAAAAAAACAGTCTCAGGTCATACGAGAACTGCTTTCTACCCAACATAGTGTTGCTCTGTCAGCTGAAAAAACTTTAAATTAGCCGCAGATGGAACGGATGCACGCAGATTGGGACCGACGCGGATAAAATATAAATATTGAACCACAAAGTTCACAAAGACCACAAAGAGGCAGTGGTAACGCATATTTCAACTTCATTCGCAAGATTCTTGTTATACAAAATATCTATTAACTCAACAACTTTATAAAAACTGTTTTGAGAAATGCCAAAAAGATCTTTTTTACATAACATAAAGATTCCCTTTTCAACGAACTCGAATGTCAGAGGTCCATCTAAGTGATGTGAGGCTCCGGCACCGAAGACGAAAACATTTACTTTTCTTCTCATCTTTTTCACTTCCCTAAGACTACCTGTAATTTCACCAATTATAGGCTAAACGAAATTTTCCACATCCCACCGGCTGAGCGCGATTTTTGCTCCTGCATTCCGTTCCAACTTATCAATTAATTATTGGGAAAAGAATTGGGGATTCTACCATATTGCAGGGCTGCTTTATGTAAATTCAAAATAGCGTCAGGATGTTCGGGAATTATTGCAGGACTTTGACTGAATACCGATATGGTATCCTTCTTTGGGTCTGGCTTCGTTTCATAACCATAATGATGAGGATGATTCGTAAACACAATCAAATTGAAATAGTCCCGCATTGTATCGTCACCAATTTGACTAACAGTATCCATTATTTCTTTAACCCAAGGTTCTTGAGATAAATCTTGAGACAATGGAGGAAGGTTTAAGTCTATGAAAATCACAAAAGGATAATCGGTTGGTTTTTGAAGAGCTTTCCTTAATAATCTTCCAATACCAGCCTTAATTTCGCCTTCATCATTTTGTTTATCCCCTTGGTATCCTAATACTCCAGGACGATGGCGACTTTTCGCCTCAACAGTAATCTTTTGTCCTGTTTCCCGATGGGTTGCAATAAATTCCGGATGCTTTTTTGTTACATCAGTTTCATCTTCGTATTGTATTTCGAATCCAGCCCGACAACATGTTGCAGCTACATACAACTCATAACGTGCGCTTTGATACTTCTCCTTATTCTTTAGCCGACGTATAACTTCAGCCTGTAAAGAAGCATTTTGTCGCAAAACGTATAGATCATAAGCAAGAAGTAAATAGGCTGCAAAAATACCGTTAGGAATACAGCTGTACAATCCATCAGCATTCTTCTTATGTTGTTGTTGAAATCGGCAAACAGAATCATACCATTTCAGAATCTGATGGCGCTCTTTGTATGGCTTAGCAATTTCTGCGTTTCCCCAGTCCGCGCCTAATACATCGGTTATGTAATGCTTCAAGAAATCGGGGAAGGTCCTCCAGTTTTTCGAATAGTGAAGTCTATCTCCTACAGCAACAAACTTTTGTCCTTTAAAGTCAGCGGATATAATTTCCCGTATTTTACCATAGCCCTCTTCCCACATCAACCGGCCTCTCGCATGTTCCTGAACTTTCCTAAAAACTTCTTCAGGAATCTCAGATTGGCTGCCCCCCTTATTTTCGCAACATTTTTTGTATTTCTTACTACTTCCACAAGGGCATGGATCATTTCTTCCAATTCTATTTTTCCTATTCCTCAATCCTATGCACCCTCCAATAATACTCTCATGGTCTTTTCGCCTAAATACTATTATAAATGAAATTGGTAATTTTTGATAGCTTGAGTAAATTCTCGGCATCTTAATCAGTGTTCATCCGTGCAATCCATGGCTGTTTTTTTGTTTTGCCCAGGACTTTTGCTAGAAAACCGTTAGTATGTATTACCACTGTCTCTTTGTGCCCTTCGACCCAAAAGTAGTGCCAGTGAGCCTTTGTGGTTCGATTTTGTTGTAATCTGAATCGGGTCGTATCCGCGTCCAGAAATTAGTCACAGACCTATCCGCGTTTATCAGCGTCATCCGCGGCTATTTAAACGGTTTTTTAGTTAAATATCATAACGGGAGAGTTGGTATGAATAAACGAGGCTGTATATTTGATTTTGACGATACCCTGGTGGAAACTACAATTTTTTATGACCGGGCCAAGGAGCGATTTGCCGCCCGGATGTCGGAGTTGGGGTTCCCGGTCGAGGAATCTCTGGAAATACTTAATCAGTTCGACATCAGTAATGTCTTAAAGTGCGGGGGATTTCACAAGGAGTGCTTTCCCGAAGCCCTCATCCAGACTTATGAATATTATTGTAATCATTACGGCAGTGAGGTTTGTCAGCTAACCAGGAAGTGGATGGCTGACCTGGGCTGGTGGGTTTTTAAACAGCCCACGGAGCTAATTGCCGGGGCGAGAGAAGTTGTGACCGGTTTGAGTGTGGAAAGGCCGTTGTTTTTGGCTACCAAAGGTGACCCGGAAATACAATCGTGGCGGCTAAAGGAAAGCGGCCTGAAGGATTTTTTCAAGGCGGTTTATATTGTACCTGACAAGACTCATCAAGAATATATTGATATAGCTGTAGAAAACGGTCTTAACCCCGGCAAATCCTGGATTATCGGGAACAGCATGAAGGGAGACATCAATCCCGGCCTGCGCAGCGGGTTTAACTGCATCCATGTATTTCATCACAATACCTGGGATTTTGAAGAGGAAGAAGCTGTCGGTGAATATATAGCAGTAAAATCTATCCGGGAAGTACCGGCTATAATATTGGGCCGCGAAATAGGTTTCAGGTGACAGGTGCCATATACCACAAAGGTCTTGCTGCATTTTTTAATGGTACAAGAAAGACCCTAGCGCAGCAAAGCTGCAATTTCATACTTTATTAAACCATATAACCTAAATAAAAAAATCAAAACTGTGCTAGAAAACCTTTGGTTTGCAGTACCTCTGACTCTTTGTGATCTTAAGACCCCCAATTTATCTAAGTGCCTCTTAGACCATTGAGCAGTGCCCGTTAGACTTTGTGGTGGAAGTTTATCTTTTCTCGAAGCCGTAGGCATAGAGCTGCTGGCAGCTGGCACCTATTTATACAGCATTAATTTTAGATAATTTAACCAAATAGAAAGTTGCAATTATCCCGAATGCAGTGTGGGCAATAAAATCTACGAATGCTTCCAGCTCAGTCCGGTGTAAGAAGGGTCTTGGAGCAACGATGTTTGGTATGATGATGGTATGGAAAGGTTCGAGACAAGGTTATGTATAAAATCGGAAGGTTCGCGCCCAGTGGCGCGAACTAACATTTTTACCCCCTTGTGCTGCGAGGCGGGTATTTATTCAACACTTTATGCCGGAAGCGGGGAAACAGTCGTAATCTTACTAGTGATTGTAAGGGTTGCGATTTTTAATTACAGATTTCTCGGAAGGAATTGCGGCCACATTTAACGAAGTGGTTTATAACTTAAAGGCAAAACCGGTTGGAGGGGGAGACCCCTTTATGTCAGGGGGGTGGCAATGAAGCCAAGGGTTATAATCATTTCAAAGAAGATAGTGATAGCAGTAGTTCTCTTTATTGTCTTGGCAGGTTTATTTAAGATATCTGATAACCTTGCTTCACAACTTTGGAATCGTCAGATATTTACCCCCGGTCTGGAAGGAAAGACGGTTATTATTGACCCAGGGCACGGGGGTGCTGATCCAGGTGCGATTGCAGGTAAAGTACAAGAGGCTGATGTGAATATGGACTTGGCTGTGGCTCTAAAAAAACAGCTTGAACTTAAGGGTGTCAAAGTAAAGATGACAAGGCAGGATAATATTGGTTTAGTACCCGAAAAGAGCATGACATATTTTGAACGGTGGCTTATTCTGGAGAAAAGAAAAAATTATGCTTTAACCGAAAAAGGCCACATCCTGATAAGCATTCACGCGAACAGCAGCAAGGATCCAAGCGTATCGGGGGGGATTGTTTATTATTCAGACGAAAAATCTGTCAGGCTTGCCCGAGAGCTGCAAAACCAGTTGAATACGCTGGGTCCAAGAAAGAGGGAAGCTGAACAAAGCAGATTTACCATTATCAAAGGAAATATTATGCCATCGGTCCTGGTGGAAACCGGGTTTATCACAAACAAACATGACAGGAAAATTTTAATATCACAACAAAACATTGTAGTTAACGCGGTTTTAAAGGGGTTGGAGAAATACGCGGCCGCACTTGAGTCCCCAGCAAACGGCGGGACGGAGGAGCAAAAATGATTGACTATCATATTCATCCCGACTATTCCATTGATGCCGACCCATTTACAATGGAAAGTTACTGTCAGAAGGCACAGCAGATGGGTCTGAAAGAAATATGTTTTACGACCCACTATGAATTTGATCAACTCAGAAAACACCTCGACTGGTATGTCAGGTGTGGTGGGGAAACAGTACCAATGCATCCTGCCCGGTGGGTGGACAGATATTTTGCCGATGTCTCGGCCTGCGCGACCGCCTACGCCAGTTCAGGGCTTATTGTTAAAACAGGTTTGGAAGCGGGTTATGACCTGGGACTGGAGGGAGAGATTGAAAAGCTTTTAGTTCAATATCCCTTTGATTTTGTTATCGGGTCGGTCCACTGTCTCGACCACATCGCAATTTCAGCGATGAATGAGAGTTCGGCTTACTTTGCCGGGAAAAAGCTTAGGCAGGTTGCCGCCGCGTATTACAAAACACTGCAGGAAGCAGTCAGTACCGGACTGTTTGATGTAATTGGCCATTTCGATATCTACCGCAGACACGGCCACAAATTTTTTGGTGATGAGATAAAAAAGATTTATGAAGAATATATCGGGGATGTGTTAGACCTAATGCTCAAAAACGGCACCGGGTTGGAGATTAATACCTCCAGCCTGCGCCACGTTCAGGGGCCGTTTTACCCCGGTGAGGAAATATTGAGTGCTGCGGTTAAAAGTGGGATTAAAAATTTCACTGTCGGTTCCGACTGCCACCGGGTCAGCGAGTTAGGCCAAGGGGTCGGAACGGCCATCGAAGCGGCAAACAGGCATGGTATAAGACTTTCGGTTTACGAAAAACGCAAACCAAAACTCCTGTCAAATCTTTAGTAAACCGGACAAGAAAGCGGCAGGATTTTGGTACATTTTGTAGAAATAACACAAAGCCGGAATAAATTTGGCCTGTAAATTTTAATTCAACATATAGGTGGGGGGAGCAGGCAATGAAGGCAAAGGGTGTTATCAAGGTCAGTGTGAATGATTATTAGCCCTTATTATGGGTACCGTTTTTAAAATGCTTGAGGAAAGGCTTTTACTGCTCGCTGGGCAGCATAATTCGGCTCAGCACCGGGGAAAAAGGACCATATTTATCAACAAAATCCTCTGATATCCTGAATTGTTTCGGGGCCTTACGAAAGGGGCAGCTTAGATGAATTGTAACGGGGACAAAAAAGGCAATATTACGGCCGCATTCGCTTCGGACTTAGTCCTGGAAGGAATGACCGCTATCTCTAACCTGTTGTTGAAATACTATCCCAGACTCGGAATAACCGACAGTGAAATGATGTTAATAATTCAGCTGCTGCATCTTCAGACAGCAACAAACCAGTATTTTCCATCACTTGATGTATTGGCTATGTTGATGACTGGGGGGAAAACAAAAATTAAAGCGGATTTGGCCGCCCTCATAGAAAAAGGAGTTCTTAAAATTAGCCATTTTTACTGTGAGGAAACGGACGAGGTCATTCCCCTATACAGTTATGAACCATTGTTTGAGAAGATTTCCGAGATATGGGCCTGCGAAAAGGTCAAGGCTTACCAGCAGATGAAAAAGAACCTTAAGGAACAGAAACAGATGTCCGGGACCGACAGATCCAAACACAATGAACCTGATTTTGCGAGGATTTGCCAGTCGTTCGAAAAAGAGTTCGGCCGCCTGTTGTCTCCGATGGAAATAGAACAGGTAAATCTGTGGCTTACCGATAACGAGGGCGGGACCGATTTAATCATGGAAGCCCTTAAAAGAGCGGTAATGATGGGCAAACACAACTTTAAATATATTGACAGCATACTATTGGAATGGCAAAAAAACAACCTGCGGACCATTTTAGAGGTTCAGGCTTATGAGGCTAATTTCCGGGAACGCCAAATAACCCGCTCCACCAGGCGCAAACCAGACGCAGTGGAGAAGAAGAAGGATAAATTCAGGTTGCTTTACCATGGGTAAATAGGAGGAAATATTGTTGGGAACAGTTAATGATGATTGCCCCCTCTGTTATGGCAGGGGGATTATTATTATCGACCATGATCGGGCGGCCCCTTGTAAATGTATGTTACACAGGAAAAGCCAGGCAAAATTTAAAAGTTCTAAAATGAGCAGGGAAATGCTTAGTTTTAACTTTAACCAGTTTGTTTCCCATTACTACTCAAAAAATCTTAGGGACCCAATTAACGGAAAGTCATATTATGATAATGCGGCGGCAGCATTTGTGGCTGCACAAAAATTTGTCCGGGATATCCAGGAAGACCCGAACTCAGATGGGATTGTGCTTACAGGCCCGGTAGGCAGCGGGAAAACGTTTTTGGCTTGTGCGATAGCCAATGCTTTACTGGAAAACGGTCAAGAGGTTCTTTTTGTTGTCGTGCCAGACCTGCTGGATCGGATTCGGGCTACGTATGACAATAACCATAGGTATACAGAACAGGATTTAATGGATACGGCCCGTGAGGTTGGAGTGCTCATCCTTGATGACCTCGGAGCACACAACTACAATGACTGGGCCAGGAACAAACTGTATTCAATCGTGAATTACCGTTTAAACAACCGGCTCCCCACTGTTATTACATCCAACCTTGATTTGGCCGAGTTGGAAGAATACCTGGGTGAGCGGACAACTTCACGGATTATCCAGATGTGTAAGGTGTACCGCCTGTTAGTGGAAAATGATATCCGGATAGTAAAAAGACAGCAAAATGAATCTCCACGATAATATTTTTGCTGAGGGGGATTAATAGTGAAAAAGAAGATGTTGTTTTTCTGCAGTGTTCTTTCTATCGTAATCCTTTTAGCGGGGTGCATGACAGGTGGGGATGGGCAAAACAAAGGGGTCGGACAGGATGCCGCCCCAAATGCCCGGGAGCAGGAGAGTTTAGCCCAGAACGCCCTTGAGGATTATTTTCAGGTTGCCCTTGATTTCAGTAAAGGCGACTATACTTCAGACACCACCTTTAAAAAGGAATTAAAAGCAAGATACCAGAAAATAATGACCGGAAAGCTGCTTGAGACTTTTTATGAGTTTATCGATGACGGGAGTATTCAGTCCGATTATTTTGTGTCAGCATTTTTTCATGAGGTTAACAGTCAGATAAAAGAAATCAAAATCACCGGCCAAACCCCTGATACTATCAGCGGGGAGGCGGATGTGAACGATGATTACGAGTTCAGTGCGATGTCTGATGATTTCGAGTCACCGACCTTTATAGATGATAATAAAGTAGTCAATATTACCCAGGATAAATTTAATGAGCTTATCCGTCAAAATAATCCCATTGGGATTACCTCAAACCAGGCCAGGAAGTACTCTTTTATACTTGTCAGGGAAGATGGGACCTGGAAGTTCAAGGAACTGGAGGGTGTCACTGAGGTGACTAAGCTATTAGAGATGCAGGCCCAGGATGGAAAAAAGGTTTCTCTGTAAAATCTCGAAATATTTTAACAATTCCTGCAGGAATTTTTTCAAAAAGGTAGAATAGTTTTATATTGACATTTTAATATTGCGGACAGGTGACTCGTTTACGAGTTGAAAAGGGAAGTCTGGTGAGAATCCGGCACGGTCCCGCCACTGTAACAGGGAGAAACCCGCAAGTTTGCCACTGGGCCAAAAGGCTTGGGAAGGCGCGGGGGACTATGAACTGTGAGTCAGGAGACCTGCCTGTCCTAGGTACGCCGCTAATACCTTCGATTGAGAGGGAGGTGGACATTGAGAGAGTTCTTTATGGATTCATTCCTCAGTCGACCTTTGACTGGGGTTTTTTGTTCTGTCAGGTAATTTATGGGTTTAATGTTATTTGAATAATTTCTGAAAGGTGGCAAGTTATGCATATCCAAGATGGATTTCTTGTTGGGAAATGGGCTGTTACCTGGTACGGTGCGGCATCTGTTTTTGTGGCTAAGGGTATATATGATATAACCCGGCGCACAAAAGAAGTTATAATGTATAAACCTTTACTGGGCTTGGTCAGTGCGGCAGTATTTTTCATTTCCCTGCTGCCTATTCCGGTCCCGCTTACAGGTACCTCATCACATCCGGCTGGTACGCCGATGGCGGCAATTTTACTAGGGCCTTTTGTAAGCATGGTTTTATCTGTTGTTGCCTTGTTGCTGCAGGCTATATTTTTCGCCCATGGAGGTTTATCTACATTAGGTGCAAACGTTTTTTCAATGGGTGTGGTCGGTTCTCTGGTAGGGTATGGAGTATTTAGATTTGGCAGAAGGATAGGGTTATCTTTAGGTTTTGCAGCTTGTATGGCCGGGATTTTGGGAGACCTCGCGGTTTACTGCACCACATCATTGGAATTGGCATTAGGTATGCCTGGAGTTCATGGGATTTCGTTAATTAAGGCGTTTCTGACGTTCTTTACCCTTTTTATGCCGACCCAGCTGCCCCTGGCTTTGGTGGAAGGATTGGTCACCGGGGGCATGGTTAGTTATATTGCCAGAGTAAGGCCGGATATATTACGACACTTAGGGCTTACCAATAAGCCGGAAACGGAGGGGGCTAATAATGCGGCTTAGAATAACAATGGTAAGTTTAGTTTTGATTTTTAGCCTGTTAATTCCGTTGGCAGCATATGCAGAACAAAAATGGGAGGGGACAGACGACCTTGTGGACCGCAAGATGGAAGAGGTTTCCGGGGTTTTCGCCAAAGAGCCGTTGATTGACATTTCGGAGGGCAACCTTGGTTTGTTTCTTTTTGCAGCCGGCGGTTTCACTGCCGGAACCATTTTCGGTTATCAGTGGAGAAAACTTTTCGGGGAGAAAGTGAGTAGCGAAGATGATCAAAGAATCCTACCTGATGGTGGATGCAATTGCCCAAAAGGATAATGTTTTTACCAGAACGGACGCCAGAGTTAAGGTTTTATTGTGTATCATCGCTCTAGCCGGTGTATTGGGCTTGCCTGGATTTGAACTTCCGTTGGGAGTTCTTGCTCTGACCCTTATATCCATGCTGGTCATAAAAACACCTGTCAAGTTGATGTTTGGCCGAATTATACCTCCGTTAGCTTTAGGATTGGCAGTATTCTGTTTGATGCTGTTTTCCCGAGGCACACACCCACTTTTTATTGTCCAAACTGCTATTTTTAAATTGGTCGCTTATCGGGAAGGTTTTTTTCTCGGAGCAACTGTATTGGCCAGAATTGCCGGCAGTGTCTCAATTCTCCTGTTCCTCAGTGTAACGACCCCGGTCCATGAATTAGGTCAGGCCCTGATCTCGTTCCGGGTCCCCAGGGTTCTAGTGGAAATACTGCTTCTTACCTACAGGTATATTTTTGTACTGTGGGATGAGGGGATTAGAATCAGAGAAGCCCAGACCCTAAGACTTGGATACCCAACATGGAATAGTATAGCCGGCTGGAAACGCGCTCTTAAATCAACCAGCACTCTTATGGGGATGATATTTATCAGGGCTTATGACAGGGCTGAAAGGACGTTTGCGGCGATGCAGGTCAGGGCTTATAACGGAAATTCAGGGGGAACGAAATGATTCTGCAGGCTCAGCAGGTTAAATTTACTTACGGCGATGGGACTGCTGCCCTTCAGGGGGTCGATCTTGAAATCCCCCAGGGGCAGTTTACCATTCTATTGGGACCCAACGGTTCCGGGAAAACGACCCTGTTTAAGGTCATTACAGGACTGCTTAAACCGGGTCAGGGGGAAGTTCGGGTTGATGGCAAACTATTCAAACAGTATACGAAGGAGGAGCTTTACCGGCGGGTCGGGTTTGTATTTCAGGACCCCAATGACCAGTTATTTGCCCCTACGGTGGGTGAAGATGTGTCATTCGGTCCTGCAAACTTAAAGCTTTCTCCGGTTGAGGTAGGAATCAGGGTAAAAGAAGCCCTTAAGATGGTCGGGATTCCTGACCTGATAAATAAGCCTATCCACTATCTCAGTTATGGACAGAAAAAACGGGCCGCTATCGCCGGGGTTTTGGCGATGAAACCGGAGATTATCATCCTGGACGAGCCGACGGCCGGTCTTGACCCGGCCGGGGTAAGAGAGATAATGAGGTTGATAGTCAAAATGAATAAAGAACAGGGAATTACGATTTTGATGGCTACCCATGATGTGGACCTTGTACCGCTGTATGCAGATCAGGTTTATATCCTTTTTGAGGGCCGGATTATCTTGGCCGGAAACCCCAGGGAGGTATTTACAGCCAAGAAAACGGTAAGAAATGCCAAGCTGAGGCTGCCCAGGGTAGCCCATTTGGCTGAGATACTAGTTACTAAAGACAGACTCATCGTTGACGAACTTCCCCTTACGATAGGGGAAGCCAGGCGGATGGTTAATTCCGCCATTAAGGGGGAAAGGGACACAGATGGCAGTTAGCAAAAAACTGCGTCCCGGAGTAACTACCGGGGCCAGTGCGGCAGCGGCGGCTCAGGCCGCGGCGATAATGCTGTTTACGCATGAAGAAATCAGTACAGCCAGTGTCATCAATCCTCAGGGCCGGGAAATAATTGTCCCCGTGGATTCTGTTGTTTTATGCGGGGATTACGCTAAGGCATCTGTAATCAAGGATGGCGGGGATGACCCTGACGTTACAGACGGTTTGGAAATAAATGTGACTGTGAGCAAAGCTTTTGACGGTATAGTGATTAAAGGCGGCCAGGGTGTGGGAATTGTCACCAAACCCGGCCTGCAGGTGCCTGTCGGGGAGGCGGCTATCAATCCGGCGCCGCGGGAGATGATATCTGCTGCAGTTGGAAGATATCTGCCGGACGGGGTGGGGGTAGTGATTGAGGTTAGTGTCCCGGGTGGTGCGGAAGTGGCCCGCCGGACCCTTAACCCAAAGCTGGGTATAATGGGCGGTATTTCTATTATCGGCACAACAGGGATTGTAGAACCGATGTCTGAGGAGGCTTTTAAGCGGTCTCTGGTACCCCAGATATCCATGGCCAAAGCTCATCAGCATACAGTTGTCTGCCTTACGCCAGGAAGGCTTGGTGAGCGGTGGGCAGTCGAAAAACTGGGTATTCCCGCGGAAGCAGTTGTCCAGATGAGCAATTTTGTAGGATACATGCTCAATGCATGTGTAACCCTGGGGATAAAAAAGGTAATATTTGTCGGACACCACAGTAAACTTACCAAGGTGGCGGCCGGGTGTTTCCATACCCATAACAAGGTTGCTGACGCCAGGCTGGAAACCCTCGCCGCATATGCGGGGACGCTGGGGGCCGGACCTGAGATCATAAATGAGTTATTAGAGGCCAACACATCCGAGGGGGCCCTTGAAATTCTGAGAAAAAATAATTTAATGCAGGTAATGCCACTTATAGCTTCCAGGGCTGCCAGAAAAGCGGCGGAACACGTATTTGATGAACTTGAAGCCGGAGTAGTTATGTTTACAATGGCCGGAGAAATTCTGGCGGCAGATGAAAATGCCGTAAGAATCGGGAGGGAAATGGGTTGGCGAATTTAATCCATGTGATCGGAATAGGTCCGGGGAACCCGGACTACATTACTCCCTTGGCTTTAGAATTAATTAATAATGCCGACATCCTGGTCGGCGGTGAACGGGTACTCAAGCCTTTTACCGGGCTTGGTAAAGAGTTATTCATAATTAAAAACAATTTGCCGGAGATGGTCCGGTTTATCAAAAGCCGCTGTGAGGACTGCCATGTCGCAGTTGTAGCCTCGGGCGACCCGGGCTTTTACGGCATTTTGGAGTATCTGAGAAGGTACTTTGCCCCGCCGGAACTTGCTGTTGAACCAGGGCTGAGTTCTATTCAGATGGCCTGCGCCAGGCTTGGTATTTCCTGGCATGATGCTGTTTTTTGCAGTATCCATGGCCGGGATGCAGCCGGTTTGGTTGAGTTGGTCAGGGTCAACCCCAAGGTGATTATCCTGACTGACCCCAATATGACCCCGGCAGCCTTAGCCAGGGAACTGGCGGAAGCCGGTGTATCGAATAAGAAAATGTACGTGTGCGAAAATCTTTCCTATGACAATGAAACGATAGGAGAGTTTGATATAGATAATGTCCCGGAGGACATAGGAAAATCCGGATGCGTTATAGTAATCCTTGATAAGGCCTAATGCTAAGAATGGAACTAGGATTTATAAACTATAAACTATAAACTATAAACTATAAACTATAAACTAGGAACTAGGAACTAGCAACTAGCAACTAGCAACTAGCAACTAGCAACTAGCAACTATTTACGGTGGTGGTAAATAATGAGTGACAAACAATGGATTTATAGGACCGGCGGTATTCCTGACGAGCTGTTTGCCAGGGACGAAGTGCCGATGACAAAAGCCGAAGTAAGGGCCGTAACGCTGGCTAAGGCCAGGCTGCAGGAGAGTCACGTAATTTGGGATATTGGGGCCGGGACGGGTTCAATATCCATAGAAGCCGCTTTAATGGCTGTAACCGGAAAGGTTTTTGCCATAGAAAAGAAACCTGAAGGTGTACAGCTGATCAAAAAAAATATAGAGATCTTTGCTGTTGCCAATATTACGGTTTGTTCCGGGATTGCTCCCGAGGCTCTGCAGGGTTTGCCAGAACCGGACCGGGTTTTCATTGGCGGGAGTGGGGGGAATATGGCCGAAATAATCCGTTATGTCCACGAGAAAATGCCTATTGGCGGGCGGGTTGTAGTAAACGCAATTGTCTTGGAATCGTTGGTTACATCAGTAGAGACGATGAAAAAGTACGGCTTTGGAGATATAGACGTTACTCAGGTGAGTATTGCTAAAACAGTAGATGTGGGCAGGCTGCACATGTTTAAAAGCCACAACCCCGTGTTTATAATCAGCGGGGAAAAAACAACTAATCAGTTGACAGTTAAAAAAGAAACCACAGAGGGCCTAGCGCAGCGAAGCTGCAATCAATTTTAAAAACAACCGCGGAGAGCGCGGAGATAGTGAGATTCACTGGAAATAAGAGGGCGCGGAGA
>PGZN01000015.1 GCA_002840165.1 Firmicutes bacterium HGW-Firmicutes-8 | reverse complement strand
ATTCTTGCTTATACTTTAAATTATACCATAATTCACAATAAAACGATATATATTATGAGGTTTTAATTAAGAAAAACGAGGTTTTTGCACTAGAATCAACTTATCAATTATGTGAATTTTTTTAATATTAGAAGGAATTACAGATAAATTGTAGAATGTAATTATGATTACATAAAATGCAAACCTTCGGGTGAGCTGGGAATCAGGTTAAGCCTGAGCGGTCTCCGCCACTGTAACCAGGGAATGCCCTTACAGGAGTGCCACCCATTTTGGGGAAGGCGTAAGAGGTGTGTTGATCTGGGAGCCAGGATACCGGCCCCGGGGTGAACCATACAGTCCTTCGCGAGAAAGGGTTGCGGTTATATTGGCGGGCATTTCAGCTCTGAATGTACCATGTCCCCAGTCGCGGCGCTGGGGACTTTTTGTCGTTATCGGTCAGGATACATGTTTAACTGGGGGGTTAATAATTATGAGTGGTAAACTCATTTTCGTAACCGGAGGTATAAGGAGCGGCAAGAGCGCGTTCGCTGAGGAGATTACGTTCCGGTTGGGAGAAAAGGTTACATATTTAGCAACTGCGCAGGTCCTCGATGAAGAGATGCGTTTCCGTATTGAACAGCATCGGGAAAGAAGGCCTGACAGCTGGATTACACTGGAAGAACCTATTAATGTGACAGAGGCGATAATTAAACAGGGCAAGAAATGTGAAGTGATTATGTTGGACTGCCTGACCATTTTTATAAGCAATCTGATGATTTACGAAGAGCAAAGGATAGGTAAAGTGACGCAAAAGGAGATGCGGAACGGGATTCTTGGGGAAATCAGTAATTTGGCTAAGGCAGCCAAAAAAGCCGCGGCCCATGTAGTAATCGTCTCCAATGAGGTCGGGTTGACGCTGGTGTCAGATAATTATCTAGGGCGAATGTACCAGGAGTTGGTAGGCGCGGCTAACCAAATTGTAGCCGGACTGGCCGATGAGGCTTACCTTGTGGTGGCCGGACACCCGATTGACTTAAAAAAGGGATTCATTTAGGAGGGAGCGGGAGCATATGAAAACCGCATGTGTTATGCTGCAGGGGACAGGTTCCCATGTGGGTAAGAGTGTTTTGGTGGCGGCCTTGTGCCGGATTTTTTTACAGGATGGGTGTAAAGTAGCCCCGTTTAAGTCACAGAACATGGCCTTAAATTCCTATGTAACGAGGGATGGGGGAGAGATGGGCCGGGCCCAGGTCGTCCAGGCCGAGGCTGCCGGACTGGCCCCCAGTGTGCTGATGAACCCGGTGCTGCTAAAGCCGACCGGTCAGGCTACCTCCCAGGTAATTGTGCTGGGAAAGCCTGTGGGCAATCTTTCGGCCAAGGAGTATCATGAGAAATACAATATGTCGGTTCTCGGTGTTGTTGAAGAATCGCTAAATAAATTAAAGTCGGAATTTGAGGTTATTGTGATTGAAGGCGCCGGCAGTCCGGCTGAAGTCAACCTCCAGGCCACCGAAATCGTAAATATGAGGATTGCCAGGATGGCTGACTGCCCGGTACTGTTGGTTGCAGACATAGACAAGGGGGGAGTCCTGGCCTCTGTCGTAGGCACCCTGGAGTTGTTGGACCCGGCAGACAGGGCCCGGGTAGCAGGGGTAATTATCAATAAATTTCGCGGGGATGTCAGGCTGTTTCAACCTGCGGTTGACTTTTTGGAAGCCAAGACGGGGATTCCCGTCCTCGGTATTGTCCCATATTTTCAGGGGTTTCGGATTCAGGAAGAAGACACAATACCTGAAGATACCTTGAAGGCAAGCCGGGAAGCGGTCGAAACCAAGATTGATATTGTTGTCATCCACCTTCCCCATATATCAAATTTTACCGATTTTGACCCACTGGAAGACGAGCCGGATGTCCAACTCAGGTATGTGGGCAAGGGGAATAAGCTCGGCAGCCCTGATATGATCATCATCCCGGGCAGTAAAAACACTATTCATGACTTGGTGTACCTGGAGAAAACCGGGTTAACAGCCCGGATTCTGGAACAGGAAAAAAGGGGTATCCCGATTATCGGAATCTGCGGCGGATATCAGATTCTGGGTCGTGAGCTGCATGACCCGCTCCATACGGAATCGGACATCGACAGTATCAAAGGGCTGGGCCTTTTAAATACGTCAACAACCTTTGAACCTGAAAAAATAACGACCCAGGTCCAAGCTGAGATTACCGGGGGAGGGCCGCTGTTCAACGGGGTTCAGGGGCAGCTGGTGGCCGGTTATGAGATCCATATGGGCCGTTCCGAACTCGGTGAAGGCACAGAGCCGGCTTTCCGGATATATGAGAGGTCGACGAAGCAGGTCGATGTATTGGACGGAGCCGTGCGGTTGGATGGCAGAGTCTTCGGGACATATATCCACGGTATTTTTGACAATGATACCTTCCGCCGGCATATCATCGACCAAATCAGAGAACATAAAGGCTGGGCTCCGTTGGTGGCCAGTGACCTGCTGACAGTGTATGAACAGCGGGAAAAGGATTTTAATAAGCTGGCTGATGTTGTCAGGACGAGTCTGGATATGGACAGGTTATATGAGATTATGGACCTGCATCCGGAGGATGAACAAACACAAAGGTTGGGAGCAGTTTAGAGATGCTTCAGGTGATAGCCGCCTACATTTTGGATCTGGTTGTGGGGGACCCCAAACAGATCACCCACCCGGTTGTACTGGTCGGAAAAGTTATAGATTTCCTGGAGAAATACCTGTGCAGGTGGGTCGGCCCGGCGCTGGGACTTCGATTTGCCGGGGCGCTGCTGACGGTAATCACCGTGGGCCTAACTTATACCGTGATGTACGGGATTATGGCCGGCGCCGCCAAAATCAATTACTGGCTGGGCCTGATCATCGGGATATGGTTCCTCAGCGCCACCATTGCCGTGAAAGGGCTCGCTGATGCGGCCATGGAGATATATGGCCTGCTGAAGGCTGGGGAACTGACCATGGCCCGCCTAAAGGTCGGGTGGATAGTGGGCCGGGACACAGAAAACCTGGATGAGAGCGGGATAACCCGGGCCACTGTGGAGACGGTAGCGGAGAATATCGTAGACGGCATAGCGGCCCCCCTGTTTTATGCCTTTATCGGCGGGGTCCCACTGGCGATGGCCTACAAAGCCGTAAATACCCTTGATTCTATGGTCGGGTACAAAAATGACAAATACCGCGAATTCGGCTGGGCATCAGCTAAGTTTGATGACGTATGCAATTATATTCCAGCGCGGTTGACCGCAGTTGTCCTGCTGATAACTTTTTTCATCACCGGGAAACCTGTCAAACAAGCCTGGCGTATGATTGTCAGAGATGCCGGCAGGCATCCCAGCCCGAACAGCGGGATACCGGAGGCTGCCGTAGCCGGGGCGCTCGGCGTACAGCTGGGCGGGGTAAATTATTACGGCGGGACAGAGTCTCACCGGGCTGAGATGGGTGACGCGGACAGGGCTTTGACCAAAAACGATATCCTTGAGACAGTCAAAATTATGCGGGTTTCCTCGGTGATTTTTGTACTTATAGGTTGCGCGGCAGTCTACGGGATAAGAAATCTGCTGGGCTGATTATTAAATAATAAATGGCTCCAAGCGGTGTTATAAAACAAAAAATAGCCGCGGATGACGCGGATGAACGCGGATTAGAACGACGCGGATAAAACAGAAACATTTAATAAGATATGTAAACAAAAAACAGTCACAGGTCATACAAGTTTACCTTTCAATCGAATAGAAGTGCAACTTGCAGGAAACGCTTATTAATTAAGTTGCTGAAGAGAACATTTATATAAGTGAGAAAACTGGGGATTTGGATACCTGTTAGGTAAATATGTTTTTGTGTATTTGATAGTCTTAAAGGCAATTACTTAAGTATCCGCGTTCCAAATAGGACCACTAGTAATTATCCGCGTTAATCAGCGTCATCCGCGGCTAATTAAATCTTATCTTAAATAGAAATTAAGGATGGGCACAGTATGAAAATTCCCAGGTTTATGATTGCCGGCACCCACAGCGGGGTTGGCAAAACCACTATTACGACAGCTGTCATGGCCGCCCTCACCGGGGCTGGGTACAATGTCCAGCCGTATAAGGTCGGGCCTGATTATATTGACCCTACATACCATACGATGGCCACCGGGAACAAGTGCCGCAACCTGGACTCCTGGATACTGGATGAAGAGACGGTGTACCGGCTTTTTACCGGGTCGGCGGCCAAAACGGATGTGGCTGTGATTGAAGGAGTAATGGGAATTTTCGACGGTTCGTCAGGGACAGAGGATCATGGGAGTTCGGCCCATATCGCCAAGCTCCTAAACTGCCCGGTAGTCCTCATCGTTGACGTAAAATCAATGGCCAGGAGTGCTGCCGCTATTGTCCTGGGGTTTAAAAACTTCGACCCTGATATTAACATTGCCGGGGTTATCTTAAACAGGATAGGTAGTGAACGCCACCTGAAGATCGTAAGGGAAGCGATCGAAACTTACTGTGATACTCCGGTTTTAGGATATATTAAGAAAAACGCCAAACTGGAACTGCCTTCCAGGCACCTAGGCCTTGTGCCGACTGTCGAGGGAGGTTCACTGCCTGATCAGGTCAGCGCTCTGGCGGATGAGATAAAATCCGGTTTGGACATCGATATGCTGCTTAAAATTGCGGTCTCGGCCGAGCGGATGCCTGCCCGGGACAAAAAATGCCCGGTTCTGAAGAATATCAGGAAACGGGCCAGAATCGGGTTAGCCTCAGATGAAGCCTTTTCGTTCTATTACGAGGACGGCCTGGAAATGCTGAGGAGGCAGGGCGCAGACCTTGTCCCGTTCAGCCCTCTGCACGATACCGGTTTACCTGAGGGACTTGATGGAATATATATCGGCGGGGGGTTTCCGGAGATATTTATCAGGGAGCTGGCCGACAATCCTGGGCTAATGAATGAAATCAGGGCAGCGGGCAAGGCCGGGATGCCCATATTTGCCGAGTGCGGGGGGCTCATGTACCTGTCTAAGGCGATTGTGGATTTTGACGGGGTCAGGATTCCGATGGTAGGATTGGTGCCAGGCGACTGTATAATGGAAAAAACCCTCGTCGGAATGGGCTATGTGGAAGCCGAGGCCCTGGCCGATAATATTATCGCGCCGGCCGGGTTCAAGAGCAGGGGGCACGAGTTTCATTATTCCCGGATTAAGCCGGAGGAACCCGAGTTTAAGTATGCCTTTCGTCTTGTCAGAAACCGCTACCGGGATACTGTTTTAGACGGTTACGCGAAGGGAAATATCCTGGCCTCTTATGTCCACCAGCACTTTGCTTCTGACCCGGAGATGGCCGGACGGTTTATCGGCTTCTGCCTGGATTACAGCAAGCAGAATGATAAGGAAAATCGCCGCCAGGGGCTTAACAGGACACGTAAGACAAGTGTCTAGTAAACAGGGAAGTGATTGAAATGAATGTTATCAGGGAACTCGGCCTCATCCAGGTATATACAGGGGAGGGGAAAGGCAAAACCACTGCTGCCCTGGGCTTGGGCCTGCGGGCCGCCGGGCACGGATTCAGGGTCCATATGATTCAGTTCATGAAGGGCCGGGGATATGCCGGTGAGCTGATTGCAGTCAAAAATCTGGCCCCCAACTTTACGCTGGCCCAGTTTGGCCGCGAATGCCGGATAAGCTCATTAATCCGGGATGGTCATAAGAAGTGTGAGGGCTGTGGGGACTGTTTTGTCAAAGACAGAGGGACCGCCAAAGAAGATGTGGAATTAGCTTGGAAAGGCCTGCAACAGGCCTGGGAATATGTTAATAACAAGGGTTGTGATATTTTAATCCTTGACGAAATAGGGAATGCCTTAAGATACGGCCTGGTAACGACTGATCAGGTCATGGAACTGATTGAGAAGAAACCCCGGGAGATGGAACTTGTCCTGACAGGCCGGGGCGTCCCGCAGGAAATTTTTGCGGCTGCGGATTTGGTTACTGAGATGAAGGAAATCAAGCACCCCTATAAGCAAGGAGTGTCGAGCCGGAGAGGAATAGAATACTAACAGGTGTTAGGTGTTAGTAGACAGTTTAAAACTTAAAAAAGGCCGCGGATAACGCGGATGAACGCGGATTAGAACGACGCGGATAAAACAGAAAAATTTAATAAGATATATAAATAAAAAACAGTCACAGGTCATACAAGTTTAACTTTCAACCTAACAGAAGTGCAACTTGCAGAAAACACTTATTAATTAAGTTGCTGAAGAGAACATCTATGTAAGTGAGAAAACCTGGGATTTGGATACCTGTAAGGTAAATGTGTTTTTGTGTATTTAAAAGTTTTAAAGGCAATTACTTAAGTATCCGCGTTCCAAATAGGTCCACTAGTAATTATCCGCGTTAATCAGCGTCATCCGCGGCTATTTGAAAGATAAACTACCCAGATAACACGGATTCGGAAATTCAGAGTGCAGCCGAACAAGGAGATTAGTTATGTTTGCGAGTTTTGTTTTTGCTTTACAGATGCTGACGAGGATTCAGATAGGGAGCCCGGTTTTTGAGGAACGCAGGTTTGGCCGGGGGACGGTATTTTTCCCGATAATCGGGATTATTCTCGGCGCTGTATTGTACATTATTCACTTTTTAACTGCCGGGAGGTTCCCTGATCTGGTCAGGGGCGCCTTTATTTTCGCCGCAATGGTGATTCTCACCGGCGGGATGCATGCCGACGGGCTGATGGACAGCATGGACGCGCTTTTTTCCGGGCGGGACCGGAAGAAGAAACTGGAGATCCTGAAAGATGTACATGTCGGGGCCTTTGGGGTTGTAACTTTAGTAACGGTGTACATCCTTAAATATGCCCTGATTACGGGACTGTGCGGCACTTCCCGGATTGGATGGCTGTTTATATTTCCGACCACAGCAAGATGGGGGATGGTTTATGTAATCAGGTTTTTCCCCTACCTGTGGGAAGAAGGCCTGGGCAAGGCTTTTGCCAGGCATACCGGGAATGTTGAGTTTGGGCTGGCCACTGTTTTCCTAGGCCTTACAGCTGCTGTCTTCTGGTCATGGCCGGGTTTTATCGGCCTGTTAGGACTGGCATTTTTAGTCCACCTGTGGGGCTGGGGAGTTACCCGCACCCTGGGCGGCGTCACCGGTGACATATATGGGGCCACAGCAGAGCTTTTGGAAGTCGCGACTTTGCTTTGCTTATACATTATCCCTAGCAATATCTAAGCTGGAAGTTAGGTCTTAGGTATCAGGTCTTAGTAGAACAACTAAAAAGATAAAAATAGCCGCGGATTACGCGGATGAACGCGGATTAGAACGACGCGGATAAAACAGGCCGTGAATTTAGGACAATATAATATTTTATATAAAACAAAAACAAGTACAGGCCATACAAGTTAACTTTTCTACCCAACAAAAGTGCAGCTTACAGATAAGCGGGTTTACCAACAATAAATAGCCGCGGATTACGCAGATGAATGCAGATTTCAATAGACGCGGATAAGATAAGCTTGAATAAATTGAGGAAATGAAAATGGTTGATTTGATCCATAAAGAGATAACGTCTCAAATAATTGCTTCCTCTTATGAAGTTGGAAATATATTGGGAGCTGGATTTTTGGAAAAGGTATACGAAAATGCCTTAAAAGTGGAGTTGGAATTACGGAATTTAAAAGTAGAAACACAACAACAAGTTATTATTTATTACAAAGGAAAAGAAATTGGGTTATATCAAACAGACCTTACAGTAGAAGGAAAAGTGATTGTTGAAATTAAATGCGTAGAATCAATTGCCCTGATACATAAAGCTCAAACAATTAATTATTTGAAAGCTACTGGTCTAGAGGTGGGTTTAATAATAAATTTTGGTAATCCAAAGGTTGAGTTTGAAAGAATAGTTTTACAGCATAAAACCGGTAAATAGAATCTGTTTTCTGCCGATTTTTCTTAGAGATAGCAAAACGCGGGTGTGTGCGGATTTGTAATTATTAATTAGTTAATTATCCGCGTTAGAAATTGAATCTGATGGTTTATCCGCGTTAATCAGCGTCATCCGCGGCTGATTAAAAAGGAATTCTCTTTTCTACTACTAAAGGAGCTAATAGCAATGATTGGGACGGCTAGGGCGCCGGGGACTTGTGGGGAATTGGTGCAGGGGATTACGGAAGGTGTGAACTTCCTGGTCACCTGTCCGGTCGATATGTACTCGGTGGTTACTGTAAAACTGGATAAGTCGGGGGTAATCCGGGCTGCGGATGATCTGCCCAAAGTCAGGCTGGCCGTGGAAAAGGTTTTGCGGTTTTTCGATGCCGGTGACATGGGAGCTGAGGTGCATGTTTCTTCATCCCTCCCGCGCGGTAAGGGAATGGCCAGCAGTACTGCTGATATCTCGGCAGCCTGCGCGGCAGTGGCGGCGGCGTTGGGGACATTCCTGACCCCGTCGGAGATAGCGGAAATTGCTTTGTCTATCGAACCAACAGACGGAATTATGTTCCCCGGGATTACGATGTTTGACCATGTACAAGGAAAGCTGGCCCGGGTTTTAGGCCCGGCCCCGGAATTGGAGGCCTTTATTGTTGACCTGGGGGGTACTGTAGATACCATCGGTTTTAATGCCAATTTTGATTTAGAATTAAAGAACCGGGAGAAAGAGGATAAGGTAGACCAAGCCCTGAAAAAGTTGGAGAGGGCAATATCACAGGCAGACTGCCGGCTTGCAGGTGAAGCCGCAACAGAGAGCGCCTTCGCCAATCAGCATATCCTCTGCAAACCGGGGCTGGACAGGCTTCTGGAAATATGCAGAGAAGCTGGGGGCGTAGGAATTAGTGCCGCCCACAGCGGCACAGTCGTAGGACTCCTTTTCGAAGCGAACAGGAAACCGGCCTGTGATGTGGCATCTATCCTGGCAGGCGAGGGTTTCCATAACATTTTTCGGACCCGTCTAATTGACGGGGGAGTACAGGTTTTGCGGGAAAGCGCGGGTGATAAGGTTTGGCAGTCATTAAGCACATACACGGGGGGAACCTACGGGAGGCTGCGGAAAAATACGGGTTAGAGGAGAAAAGCATTCTCGATTTCAGCGCCAATATCAACCCCCTGGGCCCATCACCGAAGGCGATAGCGGCTATCACTTCTAACCTCGATGCTGTAACACACTACCCGGACCCGGAAGCCAAGCTGCTGCGGCAGACGGCGGCCCGGCTGCTCAACCTGCCGGAAGAGCTGATTGTAGCAGGCAACGGGGCTGTTGAACTGATCTACCTTTTGATGAAGGTGCTGGGACCCCGTAATGTCCTGATACCGGCGCCCACATTTAACGAATATGAGATTGCCGCAAAAATTAACGGCAGTAAGATAAAAGACCTCCTTCTCAACGAGTGGGAGGGGTTCATGCTGAATAAGCAGGACATCTTCAACCAGTGGGGAGACACGGACCTGTTGTTTATCTGCAATCCCAACAATCCGACGGGATGCCTGACACAGCGCAAAGATCTGAGGGAAATCATTCAAAAGGCTGGGCAGCTTGGGAAGTATGTGGTTATTGATGAGGCCTTTATGGATTTTGTCCCAGACCGGGCCAAATATTCCGTCGTTGACCTCGTGCCTAAGTATGACAATCTTTTTGTGCTATATTCCCTGACCAAGTTTTTTGCTTTTCCGGGGCTGCGCCTCGGTCTGGGGCTAGGGAACAGGGCAGTTGTCCAAAAGATAAATGAG
This sequence comes from Firmicutes bacterium HGW-Firmicutes-8, assembly GCA_002840165.1. GTDB lineage: Bacteria > Bacillota > Thermincolia > Thermincolales > UBA2595 > GW-Firmicutes-8. The sequence continues at coordinate 34,523 of PGZN01000015.1, read as the reverse complement.
ATCAGAGATCCCTGGAATGTGAACTGTTTTGCCCAGCTGGCCGGTGTCGCTTCACTACTGGATGAGCAGTACATAGATTCGACTGTGGCCTATGTTTCAGAAGAAAAAAGCTATCTGTTCAAGAAAATTGAGGCCATCAGCGGGTTGCGCCCATACAGCCCCAGTGTGAATTATATTTTTATCAATGTGGCGGGGACCGGGCATTCCTCAGCCGAAGTCTGCCGGATGCTCGGCAGACAGGGCATCCTGGTGCGGGACTGCGGTTCGTATAAGAAATTAACTCCGGAATATATCCGGGCAGCGGTGAGAAAAAGGGAAGAAAACGATAAGTTGATTGAGGCCTTGAGTATGCTGGGGAGGAAATAATTGATGGACAAGATGACACGGCTTTTTCTGGTCAGGCACGGTGAAACTGAATGGAACAGGAGTCTCAGGTACCAGGGCCACCGGGACATTCCCCTGAGTGAGGAAGGGAGAGCCCAGGCCGAAAAAATAGCCTCCAGGCTGTCTGCTGAACAGTTCGACTCGGTGTATGCGAGTGACCTGTCGAGAGCTTTAGAGACAGCCAGGATAATTGCCGCCGGCCACGGCCTGGAAGTAAAGGCTGTGCCTGAACTTAAAGAGACCAATTTTGGCCGGTGGGAAGGCCTGACATATCCCGAAATCGATAAGCAGTTTCATGAGGTGATGCAGGGGTGGCGCACCAATCCAAGAGATACCAGGATCCCTGACGGGGAGTCCCTGGGCGAAGTGGCTGACCGCTGCTGGGTTGGCCTGAACCGGGTGATTGACGAAAACCCTGACCGGAATGTCCTGGTGGTAGCCCATGGAGGTATCATCAGGATTGCTGTGGCGACTGTGCTGGGGATGGACATCAACGATTACTGGAAAATAAAACAGGATAATGTGTCTTTGAATGTGATTGAATTTTACAGCGAGAATAGGGCGATACTTTGTTTGCTGAATGATACCTGTCATACGAGTTGACAGTTGGCAGTTGACAGTTGACAGTTGGCAGGTGACAGGTGACAGTTGACAGTTGGCAGTTTACGAGTTGACAGTTGACAGTTGGCAGTTTACGAGTTGACAGTTGACAGTCGCAATTATAAAAGTAAAAGTTGGGAAGAAAGGTTTTGCCTTACAAGGGCAAGGCCTTAATTTTTTTTGCCGTGGAAGGGTAGGCGGTATTTACAACCGAACAGGTGTTTGGTATAATATGGTTAGGACTTATGATAAAATTATTATGAAATGAATGATAGGGGAGTTACGAAAATGGATGACAAGGTGTACGGGTTAATGGAAAAAATGTATATGGAGTTTACCAGTTTCAAAGCAGAAATGACTGATTTCAAGGCAGAAATGACCGACTTCAGGACTAAAATTGAAATCAAACTTGAGAATGAAGTCATTGATGAAATAAAGGGACTATATGATGACAGGGCGGAGGTTAAGGAATCACTTGCCGCCATCCATGCGAAACTCGATCACTTTGCCAGAGTTGATGAAGATCACGAGCTGCGGATTAGGGCTTTGGAAGGTGTCGGTTGAGAGATCAATGGATAATTGACAAATACAAAAGGAAGAGTTGAGAAAAAAGGTTCTGCTTTTGACGGCAGGACCTTAATTTTTTTGTCCGGAAGTCTGCATTATAACCCGCGAAGTCTGCATTTGGACCCATGAAGTCGGTATTTCATGCCAGGAACGGCCGATTTTGGGGGATATGGCGGTGTTGGGCAGGGTTGGAAATAGCAGGAAAATGCTGATTTTTGTAGAAGTGTTGGGGTGTTTAATCAATGGACACCTGACACCTGACAAAATGTTAAAAAGATGTATGATTGTAATAACGGTTTGCGTTTTTCTTGTGTTATTGATAGCAGGACCGGTTTTAGCAGATGAAGAAATTTACGATTATTTTCATATTGTCAGATTAATGATAGGGGAAAAAGAAGCAGAAGTAGATTTCGAACCTGCAACTATGGAACAACCTGCCTATGTTAAAAACGGTAGAACACTGGTGCCATTTAGATTCCTTGGTGAGTCTTTAGGTGCGGAAATATCATGGAATGGCAACAATCAACAAGCTAAACTTAAGCTGGGCGGAACTGAGGTAACAGTTATTATTGGGTCTAAAATAGCTTATGTTAACGGTAAAATGACAACTCTTGACGTACCAGCTGATTGGACTATTTCACTTCAGGATAATGACAGTGTAGTTTGTTTCACAAGTCCCAGAGACTCAAAAATGTGGGTATATTATTTACTGCAAAAACCAAATGATGGAAGACTTGATGCAAAACAAAAAGCAGAAGACAACGGATGGACTTTAATAGCTGAAGATTTAACTGACCCCACTGACTCCAACAAAGGATGTAAAGTAGACTTTAGTAAATTTGATCCTAAAAGCGGAGGTGATTTGCGATGGGTTGTTTACATTGATCATATACCCCGGTAGGGTATATGATAAAATCCGCCCAATGTGGGCGGGGTAAGGATGCTACTTATTTACCAACGCTGCTGTTTGAGCAGCACCATCCCAGTTTACTTTTACAGCAAAAATATCAGGGAGCAGCCGCAGGGGAAAGTATGTTCTTTGACTAATTATGATTGGTGAGGTATCTAATGTTTTTTGCCGGCCGTTTATGGCAGCTGTTTTGTTACCAATCTGAAGTATTTGTTTTTACGATAATATCTTGATTATCAGGGTTGGCTAGGATGTTTATTTTGAGATTAAAAGTTTTGATGGCGGAGTTGTTTTCCCAAGGTCTGCAGTACTCGAGCGCGAGAGCTGCCGAACCGGTACGCAGAAAACTAAAAGTCCAGTGATTGTTTCCACCTGCTCCTAATAAATCGGTTTCGCTTTCATAAGAAGTACTTGTCTCAATGATTAAGTTTTTATCTGGTTCATATACATACCGCCAAGTGTAACCTGTGGTAGGATTGCCCGGCAGGACTAATTCCATAGTATGACCGTTATAAACCGTGATTTCTTTTCCGTTGAGGTCTTCATTAATATAAATTGGGTCTGCCCAGGCTTGACTAATAATGATAAAAAGGAATACAACAAATAAACAGGAGAGCATGAGAAGTCTGTGCTTTTTCATAAACATACCAACCTTTCTATTTATATATTGTCTGTATGACGATATTTTAATGAAAAAAGTTCCAGATAATGAGAGGACACAGCGCTCCCGCCAAGGTGGACAATTGACAATTAACAACTGACAACTGACAACTGACAACTATCACCTGGCACCTCTAACGAATCTTCCTGTTGTCCTCCGGATTTAGACCTTCTAAGAGTTTATTCGTTTTTGACAGCACTATTTCTGCCGTCACAGGCGGCGGGTAGCCTCTTAAAAAGTATCCATTTGCCGGCTTGTCAAAAGGTGAGCCGGTTAACATCCAGACACTAAAACCTGCGATGTTCGGACTCCTTGAGCTTAAACTTAAATCATAGTTAAGGGTAAATCCTCCGATTAGAATAAAAGCATAGTTTGCACTTCCGTAGCCCAATAACGCGGTGGGATAGCTTTTTTGTGGAATCTCGTTAAACCAGGATTTGTTGATAAGTTTAACGGCATTTTTATCAACCCAGATTGCCACCTGATATTTTGGTAATGCTTTCTTCAACTCCTCTCCGGAATGTACCACGAGTATTTCAGGATGAGCAGTTAGTTCCTTTTTAGTGATTTGCCCTCCTGTGTCAGAGGTCAAATAGATTGCCTTTGGCTGCATTTTTTGTTTTTGTTGAGTTCCAGGTTGTTGCTTGATTTTAGTACAACCTGGACCCAAAATAAGTATTAGAAGTAATAAGTATATAGTAAGTCTTTTCATTCTAAACTCCCAGTAAAAAATCATATATGAAAGATTGTTCCCGTACGAAAAACATTTATTCCAATAGTTGATTTAGCTGCGATAAAACCCATCAATCTGATAAGCTCCTTTTATTTGAGATCTTATAGGCATACTCGTAATTGATGACGGCCACCAGTCTAGGGCAGAAACGAAAAATAAGATTACAGCATCAGAGATGTGGTTCATTATTGAAGAAACAGCTGACCACTTGAAATGTAAAGTGAAATATTAACTGTTGGTTCGCGTCCGCCGCGAACCTTATTTTTTTTTACCAGCTAAGCACTAGGAACTCTCCGTACTTGGGACTACTTTTTTAGCATAACCTGCTGCTTCGGCCAGTAAAATGTATAAGGAAAGTGACATTATACCGCAGAGGAGGGGTTTACATGGCCTGGCTGGATAAAGATGTGAGCCGCAGGCTCATCCTGTTATTGAACCTGCCCAAATCAGGCCCACTGGTATGGAACCTGGCCTGGGACAAAAGGGTTGACTGGTCCAAAAAGCTCCTTTATTTGGGTGGGGCGCTGGCTTACTTCCTGATGCCTTATGACATTATTCCTGACATAATCCCGGTGTTTGGCCAGCTGGATGACCTGGCGGTATTGTTCCTGCTCGTAGAACGGTTTATTGCCGGGACCCCGGAACAGATTATTAACCAGTATTATAGGTAGTAACCAGAAAATGGAGTATACCCTGGTTTAAATGATCTCTCAGCGGGGTGGACAAGCCGGGAAGAACAGTGGAGAGTGGAGAGTGGAGAGTGGAGAGTGGTATTGTGTCCGACCTTCTCGTAGCCAGAAGAAGAAAAGAATGCTTACTGACTACTAATCACACATCACTAACCACTAACCACTCTCCACTCTCCACTAACAGGTTAACGTTACTTAAATATTTTTGGGTAATGAGGAAGGGAATTTGCCCAATCCGATGGAAATAATATATTATAAGGTAAAAGGGGGTGCTGAGATGCTGACAGCAGATTTTCTGTCTGTCGCCAGAGGAGAGAGAACAGCAGACCTGGTGCTAAAAAATGCCCGGGTCGTCAATGTTTTTTCGGGCGAGATCGTCAATTCAGATATAGCTGTCCACGGCGGGTACATAGTTGGTTTGGGAGATTACAGCGGGGTGGCCGAATATGACATACAGGGCCGGTATGCGGCCCCGGGTTTTATAGACGGACATGTCCATATTGAAAGCTCAATGCTGCTCCCCCATAATTTTGGCCGGGTAGTTATCAGATGGGGCACGACAACTGTTGTCACTGACCCTCATGAGATAGCTAATGTCCTTGGCCTTGACGGGATAAAACTGATGCAGGCCAGTTCGGAACTGGGGCCGGTTGATGTCAGGTTTATGGTCCCCTCATGTGTGCCTGCTACCGATATGGAAACCTCAGGAGCAGTCGTCAGCGCGGCAGAAATCAAAAAACTGCTGGCTGAACCAGGGATTATCGGGTTAGCCGAAATGATGAATTTCCCCGGGGTAATCAATGGTTCACCGGAGGTTCTGGAAAAGATCAAGGCTGCCGCCGGAAAGCCGGTTGACGGGCATGCGCCCGGCCTGACCGGGAAGGGATTAAACGCCTATGCGGCAGCGGGGATAGGCTCAGACCACGAATGTACTACAGCCGAAGAGGCTGCCGAGAAATTAAAGGCCGGGATGTTTATCATGATCAGGGAGGGCTCCACCGCCAAGAATATGCAGGCTCTGCTGCCATTGGTAAATGAACGGAATGCCGGCAGGTTTATGATTGTCTCAGATGATGTCTATCCTGATGACCTCTTGGCCGGTCACCTTAACCTTTCTCTGGCCAAGGCAGTGGGGTTGGGGCTTGACCCTCTCACCGCGATCAGGATGGTGACAGTAAACCCGGCCTGTTATTTTGGCCTGCGGGACATGGGCGCAATAGCGCCGGGGTATCAGGCTGATATTGTTGTATTGGACGACTTAATCGGGTTTAAGCCTGTTCAGGTATACAAAAAGGGCCGGCTGGTAGCCCAGGACGGAAAACCGGCCAGGGAATGGCCGACTGAGAATTTCCCGGTGATGACGACAATGGATGTAAGTTTACCGGAAAAACCGTTTGCCATCAAAGCCAGGGGAGAAAGGGTTAAAGCCATCGGGGTCATCCCAGGTCAGATTATTACGCGGAAAGAAACAGCCAAGCCCAAAATTGAAGAAGGGTTGGCTGTGGCGGATATAGAAAATGATTTATTGAAGATTGCTGTGGTTGAGCGGTACACCGGTTCCGGAAATATCGGCCTCGGTTTTGTCCGGGGGTTCGGCCTCGTCAAAGGGGCGATGGCTTCTTCGGTGGCCCATGACAGCCATAATATAATTGTAGTTGGCGCAGATGACAGGGATATGGAGATAGCTGTCCGGGAAATAATCAAGATGGGGGGCGGGCTGGCTGTAGCAGAAGATGGCCGTGTTTCAGCCAGGATGCCGCTGCCGGTGGCCGGCCTGATATCTGTTGACAATGCCCGGGTCGTGGCCGCCCAGACAGAGGAAGTAAAAAAAGCGGCCAGGGCATTGGGGTGTAAGCTGGCCGAGCCGTTCATGGCCATGTCGTTTCTATCCCTGCCGGTAATACCGGACTTGAAAATAACTGACAAGGGCCTGGTCGATGTAGGGAAGTTTAAATTCACACCTCTGTTTGGGGAGGAATGAGTCTTTGATCCACCGTAAAAGTAAAGAAGAAATCGAACTAATGCGGATGAGCAACCAGCTCGTCGCAAAACTGCTGCAAAAATTAAAGGGATTGGTCAGGCCCGGTATTACGACAAGGGAACTGGACGCGGCTGCCGAGCGGTTTATCATCAGCAGTGGGGGAATCCCTGCTTTTAAGGGATATAACGGTTATCCGGCCTGTATCTGCACATCGGTGAATAACGTAGTGGTCCATGGCATCCCCGGAGACCGGGCGCTCCATGACGGTGATATTATCAGTATCGATGCCGGGATAAAGCTGAACGGCTATTGTGGTGATGCTACGATAACCGTACCTGTAGGCACAATATCGAAAGATACGGCCCGGCTTGTTAAAGTTACGGCCGAGGCCCTTGATATCGGAATCGCGAAGGCGGTCCAAGGCAACAGGATTGGAGATATTTCGTATGCTATCCAGTCTTTTGTGGAGAGCAATGGATACTCAATTGTGCGGGATTTTGTGGGGCACGGTATCGGTAAGGAAATGCATGAAGAACCGCAGGTGCCCCATTTTGGCAGCCCGGGGACAGGGCCAAAGCTGAAAGCAGGAATGGTTATTGCGATTGAACCGATGGTAAATGCCGGGGACTGGAGACTGAGAATCCTCCAGGACAACTGGACTGCGGTAACCGTGGACGGTTCATTGTCAGCCCAGTTCGAGCACAGTGTGGCCATCACGGCCAACGGCCCGGATGTCCTCAGCAGGCTGTAAGATTCGCTCTTAAAAGAAAACACGGAGGGCACAGAGGACTCACGATTCACCGGCAGCGAGAGGGCACAGAGAGTAATCGCTAAAACTTACTGACGTGTTAAATTTAGTAACTCTGTACCTTGAGAAATTATTAACTATAAAAACACATTTACTAACCAGGTAATCTTACCTTTGGTTTTCTTATTAACATAAATATAACTCCGGGTAATTAGTCCGATTTTTCTTCCCGGCTCTTTAAACCGCGGAGTTCGCGGAGATAACGGAGTTCGCGGAGTAGAAAGACATGCTTCAAAGTTTTTTTTAATAAAACTTAGCACTAAACAACCTAACAAGTCATTTTATTATCTCCGCGTTCTCCGCGGTTGTTTTTAAAATTGATTGCAGCTTTGCTGCGCTAGGACCTCTGTGGTTTCTTTTTTTGCTTCCTGCTGTAAAGGATGATGGTTAAAAACTCCCGCTGAAGGGGAAAATATTCCTATTACACGATGCGGGAGGAATGTAGAATGGAATCTTTTTTAAGGTCCCGGGTACCCTGGGAGGCCGGGCCAAATCTGAAGGAAATGACTGATGAAGTAGGAATCGACATGGACAGGTTTGTAGAAGCAATCGGGGCCAATAGATCCGATACGGAAATGGCGGCCGAATTTGCTGTCAGCGAAAAGACGATAACCTGCCTAAAGGATCATTTTTTCAGCAAAGGCCTGGGTACAACAATAGGCCAGGATTAATAAGTGGTTGCTAAGGCCGCCTATAAAACAGTACTGTTTATCTACGGTGTGCATCAGGCCGTGGTATTCCTGGTAGTCTATCTAAGCCATGCTCTGTTTGCATTTCCCGGCGCCCCCAGGACATTTTATGAGGTAGTGGCCAACAATATGGCTCACTGGGACGGCAGGTGGTATCTCTATATAGCCGAAGCAGGTTACGATGTCAAATCAGCGGCATTTTTTCCGTTATATCCGGCCATGATCAGACTGCTTAAAGGGTTTGCTGTAGACCCGCTGATCGGGGGTTTGCTGATTTCGAACCTGTTCCTGATCGTAATCTGTTTGATGTTTTACAGGCTGGTCAGTCTGGACTATGACGAACAGGTAAGTACCAGGGCTTTGTGGTATCTGGTTCTTTTCCCGACGTCGTTTTATTTTTCCGTCCTATATTCCGAGTCTTTATTCCTGGCGCTTGTTTTATTGGCCTTTTACGCTGCCCGGACAAAGCGCTGGTTTTGGGCTGGTCTGTGTGGGATGATGGCCGGGTTAACAAGGAACCTGGGCGTACTTCTGCTGATACCTCTGGCTTATGAGTACCTGGAGAATATCAATTTTCAGTTACGTCAGGTCAAACCTAATATTCTTTGGTTATGTCTTATCCCCGTCGCGCCGGCTGTTTTCATGGCTTACCTCTGGCGCGTCCTGGGCAACCCCCTGGCTTTCCTGGATGCTCAAAAGTTCTGGTACCGCACTTTTGCTTTTCCGTGGCAGTCTTTTTATCACGCCTGTGATAATGTGGTGAAAGGAGTTCAACCCGGCCGGAACTTCCTGGACCTGATATTTACCGTCATTGGCGTATTATTAATCATATTGGCGGTCCGCAAAATAAGATTTTCTTATCTGCTGTACATGTTAATTTGGGCGGCCGTCCCTTTATCATCAACTGCCCCGCATGCCGGTCTTTACAGTATGCCCAGGTTAATCCTCGTGCTTTTCCCAATGTATATCGTCATGGCAGACCGGGTAAAAAACAGGAATCTGATCAGTTTTATATACGTGCTTTTTACCGGAACCCTGATTTATTTCAGTGTTATATTCTCTTATTCGTGCTGGGTCGCTTGACCGTGAAGCTGATTGTCAGGGAAAAAGGAGGGCTTATGTGCTGAGCATCATTGTTCCCACTTATAACGAAAAAAAGAACGTTTTTGAGGTGGCTTCCAGGGTTGGTCAGGCTATGAAAGACCGGGACTATGAAATAGTGTTTGTTGATGACAGCAGTGATGAGACACCGGAGGCGCTCAAACAGCTGGCCGGTGAAAATCCGAGGGTGCGTTTCCGCCACAGGGAAAACGAGCGGGGCCTGGCGACTGCGGTAATCCTTGGTTTTCAAGAAGCCAGGGGGGACATTCTGGCAGTGATGGATGCTGACCTGCAGCACCCGCCGGAACTGCTGCCGGTGATGCAGGACAAAATCCAGTGCGGGTTTGACCTTGTTATTCCCAGCAGGTTTATTCCGGGCGGGGATGATGGGGGCTTAAGCGGACTCAGGAAGATTGTATCGAAAACCGCCCGCCTGATAGCCCAGGTGTTTTTGCGGGGTGCGCGTTTGACGACTGACCCTATGAGCGGGTTTTTTATGTTTAAAAATCATGTTATTGAAGGGGTCGAGTTTAACCCGGTGGGGTGGAAGATACTTCTGGAAATTCTCGTCAAAGGCCGCTGCCGGCGGATTGGGGAAGTGCCTTACCGTTTCCGGCCAAGGGCCGGTGATATCTCCAAAATGTCCTGGCGGGAACAGTGGAACTACCTGCGCCATATTTGCCGTCTGGTCCTGAACAGTCCCCCAGACCTGAGGTTCTGGAAGTTTGCCCTCGTTGGGTTAAGCGGAGTAGGGGTTAATATACTGGTATTCGCAGTTTCTCTCCGCGTATTCGGCCTGCCGGTGCTGATATCAAGCGTAACAGCGTCAGGGACAGCGATGTTTTCGAATTTCCTGCTCAATGACAAATTCACGTGGCCGGATGTAAGGCGCCACCGTTTATTAAACAGGGCAGTCCGGTTCTACCTTTTCTGCAGCGCCGGGATCGTAATTAACGCTGCAGTGCTGTCGATACTGCACCAGTGGCTGGGCCTGAACAAGTATCTGGGTCAACTGGCCGGAATTTTTATGGCCACACTCTGGAATTTTATTACGAACAACCGCTGGACCTGGGGAAACTCCCCTGAGACCGACTGACCGTCCAAGTGCCAAGTGGGCGGTGATTAGTAATAAAAAAGGACTATCGGGGTTGGCCCGAGAAACTATATTTAAGGAAACAAAGGAGATACTGCTGTGATTGGATGGGTTATTTTATTCATTGCTGTCCCGGTGGCTGAGGTTGTCATCTATATTGAGCTGGGACACTATATTGGGATTATTCCCACCTTAGCCATGATATTCGGGACCGGCATCGCCGGGGTTATTCTGGCGAAGCAGCAGGGGTTTTACATTATAACGAGGATCAGGGAGGAAATTCAGTCAGGCCGGGTACCCGGAAACCAAATGCTGGATGGACTTTTAATTCTGGTCGGGGCCTTGCTGCTCCTGACCCCCGGACTGCTGTCAGATATGGCTGGTTTTATTTTACTGCTGCCATTTACGCGGGTTTATGTCCGTGAATTCCTGAAAAAGAAGCTGAGGAAATGGATTCAGGACGGAAAGGTTCAGATATACTTTGGCCCCCGTTAAAGCCCTGTTAAAATACTTATATACCGGTAGCGCTTTGTGACATGTTGTGATATAATTATCAAAATAAAAATCAGGCAGACCGAAATTGGGAGAGGAGAAGTCACATGGAAGCGGATAGAATTATAAAAGAGGGCCTTACTTTTGATGATGTTCTACTGGTCCCGGCTAAATCGGAGGTTCTCCCGCGGGATGTAGATACAACTACAGATTTAACGAAAAAAATCAGACTGAATATCCCGTTAATGAGCGCTGGCATGGACACCGTTACTGAGTCCAGGCTGGCCATAGCCATTGCCAGGGAAGGCGGTATCGGGATTATCCATAAAAATATGACGATCGAGAAACAGGCTCTTGAGGTGGACAAGGTCAAGCGTTCAGAACACGGAGTAATTACCGACCCCATCTATTTATCCCCTGACCACCCTGTCAGTGACGCCTTGGAAATCATGGAGCGTTACAGGATATCAGGAGTGCCGATTACTGTCGACAATGTACTTGTCGGTATTTTAACAAACCGTGACCTAAGGTTTGAAACCGACTACACGAAGAGAATAGATGAAGTCATGACAACGGAGAACCTGATTACAGCCCCCCTTGGCACGAATCTGGAAGGGGCCAAGGCAATCCTTTTAAAGCACAAGGTGGAAAAACTTCCGATAGTCGACAGCCAAAATCACCTCAAAGGACTCATTACCATAAAGGATATAGAAAAGGCCAGAATTTACCCTAATTCCACCAAGGACAGCAAAGGGCGCCTCGTTTCAGGGGCGGCTGTCGGTGTCTCCAGTGGGATGATGGACAGAGTGGAAGCTCTCGTTAATGCCAGAGTGGATATCCTTTGTGTTGACACCGCCCATGGTCATCAGAGGGGTGTATTGGAAGCCGTTTATATGATAAAATCGAAATATCCCGATATTGATGTTATCGCCGGTAATGTTGCTACAGCAGAGGCAACCCGGGACCTGATTTCAGCTGGGTCGGACTGTATCAAGGTGGGCATCGGCCCGGGGTCTATCTGTACTACAAGGGTAGTAGCCGGAATAGGCGTCCCCCAGATTACCGCCATTGCCGATTGTGCGGGGGAAGCAGCCAAACACGGCATCCCGATAATCGGTGACGGAGGGATTAAATACTCAGGTGATATCACGAAGGCCATTGCGGCCGGCGCAGATGTTGTCATGATCGGCAGCCTGTTCGCCGGGACAGAAGAGAGCCCGGGGGATATTGAGATCTACCAGGGCCGGAGTTTTAAGGTATACCGCGGCATGGGCTCTCTTGGAGCAATGAAAGCGGGCAGCAAAGACCGCTACTTCCAAGAAAATGAGTCTAAGTTTGTCCCTGAAGGTATTGAAGGCCGGGTCCCTTATAAGGGATCATTGTCAGAGACCGTTTACCAGCTGGTCGGGGGCCTGAGGTCCGGGATGGGATACTGTGGCGTTAAAGACCTTATCGCCCTGCGAACAGAGACGAAGTTTGTCAGGATTACGAGTGCGGGCCTGCGGGAAAGCCATCCCCATGATGTGACGATAACCAAAGAGGCCCCAAATTATAGTTTATAAAAACCCGGACCATAGTTTATAAAAATAGTTATTGGAATTCACGTATTGTTAGTGATATAATATTAAGTACAAGATTTTACAGGGGGGGGCAGACATAATGGTTGACAGGGATACCCTGCGTTTAGTGCTGGACCAGTTCCTGGCAGATAAATTTAAGCGGGAAGAGCTTAACGACTGGGCTTACAAAATGATTATAGAACAAAGTGAGTCTGAAGACCAGCTGGTAAATGAGGTGTTATATAACCTGGTAAGTTTTCATGAGGTAGGACCGCTGTTTGACCAAAAATATCCCAGCCGGGAGAAACTTGAATACTTTATAAATTGGCTTGGAAATGAAGATAACTGCAATTGGGATCAATATACCGCAATGTTTGACCCTGGTAAGTTAATGTAATATAGACTGGCATTTTAGCAGGCTGTTGAAAAACTTAGCCGTTTTTGACAGCCTGTTATAGTTTACCCGATACGGGATGGCCTTCAAGGAGAGTGTTTGCATTGTTCGGGTCGATACAGGAAGTAAAAGATAAACTAACTGCACAGAATTACCTCATCAATGACAATTCAGCCACTGCCGTGTACCTTGCTGTCAGGCTGCAAAAGCCTCTGTTGATAGAAGGTCCGGCCGGAGTCGGCAAAACCGAGTTGGCTAAAGCCGCAGCCCGGGCTTTGGACACGGAACTGATCAGGCTGCAGTGTTATGAAGGTCTGGACGAGTCCAAGGCTCTTTTTGAATGGAACTACCAGAAGCAGCTCCTGCGAATTCAGGCCAACCACCTCACTGATAGGACATGGGAAGAAACTAAAGCCAACATTTTTTCGGCGGAGTTCTATTTGGCGAGGCCGCTGTTGAAGGCCCTGCAGGCCGAAAAACCGGTGGTTCTTCTGGTAGACGAGATTGACAAGAGTGATGAGGAGTTCGAGAGTTTTCTCTTAGAGGCCCTTTCCGACTACCAGATCTCTATCCCGGAACTGGGTACCGTGAAGGCCACTTCTATCCCGGTCGTCATCCTGACAAGCAACAATTTCAGGGACTTTAGTGATGCTTTGAAGAGGCGCTGTATTCATCTTTACATAGACTATCCTTCGTTTGCCCGGGAACTCGCCATTGTCAGGCTCAAAGTCCCTGGGGTCAACAAAGTCCTGGCCGAAAAACTGGTTGCTTTTGTCCAGTCTCTGAGAAAAATGGTCCTGAAAAAATCGCCGAGTATCTCTGAGACGCTCGATTGGGCCCGCACCCTGGTTCTGTTGGGGGTGGAAACCCTGGACGAGGAAATCGTGATGAATACAGTCAATATCCTGTTGAAATACCAGCAGGATATCAATAAGGTTGCTGATAGAATAGGGGGACTGCTGCCGGAATAAGGCCGGCGGGCCAAATGGACGAAAAAATTCTTGAATTTGCCGTTTTATTGAGAAAAGCGGGGGTTAAAGTATCCCATTCTGAAATTGCCGAATCTCTCGGGGCCTTGAGCCTTGTCGGATTAGAACGGGAGAATTTTTATAATGCCATGGCAGCCACAATCGTCAAAGACCAGTCTGACTTGGAGACCTTTGATAAGCTATTCTATTACTATTTTGACCCTGAATTTTTTGGCCACCGCGCGGAAGCGCTGAAAAGGTGGCCTAATTTATATTTAACGGGATCTAAGGACCGGTGTTCGGGTACAGAACAGACTCCCGGTACCGGGCAGGGCAGGGCAACCGGGTTCGGGCAGGGCGAAGGGTTGGCCACAACTGCGGCAGACAGCTTTATTCAGGTTATCAAGACCGGAGACTATGGCGAAATGGCCGAAATGGTCAAAAGAGGTGTGGCCAGCCTTGGCCAAATCGGTGAAGAGGACCTCCGTGACATGAAAAAGGCGGTCAGGCAGGTCAAGGTGTTTCTGGAGTGGAACATGGGTATCTACAGGATTGAACAGGAAGCCGGGGTAGTTGATGAGAGTATATGGCTGACATGGCAGGAACGCCTGACCGAAATGGAAAGACTGCTCTACCTGGAGTTGGAAAAAACCATTATTAACGAGTTGGGCAGTGAAGCCTTAGAAACCATTATAATCAGAGAGAATCTGAACGAGCTTGATTTCTACCGGCTTTCCGCTCCCCAGGTCGCGGAGATGAAGAAAAAAATAAGCAGACTTGCTCATAAATTGGCCACCCGGTTGTCATTTAGACATAAGAGGGCCAAACACGGGACGATAGACCTTTCTAAAACCATCCGCAAATCGATGGCCACAGGGGGGATACCGATTAAACCGGTTTTCCATGACAGGTATCCGACGAGGCCGGAAATCGTCGTTCTTTGTGATTTGTCGGGTTCGGTCAGGATGTTCAGTGAATTTATGCTCCAGCTTGTCTATTCTATTCAGAATAGATTCATCCATGTACGTTCTTTTGTGTTTGTTGACACACCTGATGAGATAACGGAATACATGCATAACAGGGAGATTGAAGACGGCATCAGGGATGTCTATAATAAGGCGCGGTTTTCCAAAACAGCGTTTTCGGACTATGGCCGGATGTTTATAGACTTTTGTGAGAAATACCTCGATGCCCTCAATAAAAAGACAACCCTGCTCGTAATTGGTGATGCCCGGAACAATTATCAAAAGGAACACGCTGAATATTTGCAGAAGATGGGCCGGGAAGTGAAGCGGGTTATTTGGTTAAACCCCGAATCACCGGACATGTGGGACCGTGAGGACAGTATCATGTCGGTGTACGGGCGCTTTTGCCACCAGGTTTATGAATGCCGGAATCTTGAGCAGTTGGAAAGGGCGGCCAGACAAATAATATGAAGGTAATTATTTGAACCCATCGACAAATTATGACATAATTATTGTTAATATTATGGTATAATATCGATAATGATTGCGTAAAATTACATATAACCAAATGTGTTAACGGGTTTTTTCGGGGGAGTGACGAATGGGAAGGGAGATTCCAGGCATGAACCTGGCCAAAGAGATAGAAAAAATGCAGCGAGAGCTGGTCACTCTAGCGGAAACTAAAGATAACCCGTTAGCAGACCCCGAAATTTACGAACGCAGCTGCTCGATTGACAAACTGATAGTTGAACTGATGAGAAACATGAAGCAGCAGGATTAGGCATTCAGGCCTTTTTCCTTTAAAAATACTTTTTCATATTGACTATTAGATTAACAGGAGTTATAATGTAAATGAGAATACTTCTCATTTTTTTATTGCCTTTGCATTGAAAATGATTATCATTCACAGGAGGGCTTGCTAATGTACTTGAACAAATGTAAACGCGGTCAAACGGTAAGAATAGCATTTATCGGAAATTCAGATATGAGGGTCCAGGCCATCAGGTTGGGAATTTCGGAAGGTGAGGTTATCCGTTGCGAGGGAATTTTATCAGCAGGGCCTGTGTTAGTCAGCAAGAATAACCAGGAAATTGCTATCGGCAGGGGGTTAGCCGGGCAAATCAGGGTGGAACTCGTCAGCTGAGATAATAAGCGAGGGAAATGATATGCATTGTCACGATTCAGGAATTAAAATAAATACAGCCCCAGGGGCGAGAAAAATTGTCCTGGCAGGGAACCCCAATGTGGGCAAGTCGGTATTCTTCAACGCGCTGACCGGCCTCTATGTTGATGTTTCCAATTATCCGGGAACGACCCTGGAAATATCATACGGGATGTACGGCCCTGACCTGGTGATTGATACTCCGGGTGTTTATGGGATTTCTTCATTTAATGATGAAGAAAAAATTGCCCGGGATATCATCCTGAGTTCTGACGTCATAATTAATGTTGTTGATGCCGTTCATATGGAGCGGGATCTTTTTTTGACCCAACAGATAATTGATACAGGTATCCCGGTAGTTGTAGCTTTAAATATGGTGGACGAGTCTGAACGCCAGGGTCGGGAAATTGATATCGACCTGCTCGGTGACCTGCTCGGGGTGCCGGTAATACCGACTATAGCTACAAAAAAAATAGGAATCGATGAGTTGAAAGCGAATATTGACAATGCCCGTCAGGGACATATAGATCCGGTGCTGCACAAAAAGCTCCATTTCCTGCATGACCGGGTAGGTGACCAGGGGGAAGCCCTGTTAATACTTGAAGGTGACCCGGTAGTAGCTGAACGTCATGGGATTGAACCAGGGTTGGAGAGAGAGGAAATCTACCTGCAGAGAAGAGCCAGGGTAAATGACATCATCGGACATGTCATCCGTCAGACGAACAAAGGGGCCCGGTGGGAGGCCATCCTGGGCCGGTTGATGATTTTTCCACTTACAGGAGTTCCCATTCTGGCTGTTTTTCTCTTTTTTATGTATAAATTTATCGGGGGATTTATTGCCACAGACTTGGTGGGCTTTACGGAAAAGACGGTGATGCAGGGAAGATATGAACCGTTCATCAGGGGGTTGGTTGGGCATTATATTCCAATACACACCGCTTTTGGTAAAATTCTGATTGGGGATTTTGGCATCTTGACAATGACTGTGACTTATATCCTGGGCCTGCTGCTGCCCCTGGTCTTTGGTTTTTATCTGTTTCTCTCGGCCTTCGAGGACTCCGGTTATCTGCCGCGGATAGCTGCCCTGGCAGACCGGTTTATGTCTGGCATCGGTTTAAACGGAAGGGCTGTTATTCCGTTGATTCTCGGTTTCGGATGCGTTACTCTGGCTATGATAGTAACCCGGTTGTTGGGCTCAGAGCGGGAACGCCGGATAGCGGTGTTTTTGCTCGGACTGACTATTCCGTGTTCGGCCCAGATGGCTGTAATCGCCGGATTGATTAGCAAGATTAGCGGTCTGTATATAATCACCTACGGCCTAATTCTCTTTACAGTCCTGGCAGTCACCGGGACATTGTTAAACCGGTTGCTGCCCGGTGAATCAAGTGAACTGTTAATTGACCTACCGCCTTTACGCCTCCCTAGAATTGAAAACGTGCTTAAGAAAACAGTAACCAAATCATATCACTTTCTGGTCGAAGCAATTCCCATTTTTGCGGGTGGCGCGCTGCTCATCGGGATCCTCCAGGTTACGGGACTGTTGGAAACTCTGCAGAAACTAATGCAGCCGCTGACAGTAGGCTGGCTGGGTCTGCCTAAGGAAGCGGCCACAGTGTTTGTAATGGGTTTTGTGCGCAGGGATTTCGCGGCGGCCGGACTGGCCGGTCTTCCATTAACCGAGATGCAAATTGTAGTGGGTTTAATCACGATTACACTGTTTGTTCCGTGCATCGCTTCCACCCTCATCATTTTTAAAGAACGCGGGCGGAGGGAGGCTTTCGTCATGTGGTCGGCCATCATGTCACTGGCTTTTCTGATTGGCGGCATCACTGCTCAGGCATACAGAATGCTTGGATCGGTGAAAGGCGTACTTTGGGCGGCCTTGGCTGTTTTACTCCTGGCCGTGATTATAGGAAGGATTCCCAAATCAAATAAGAAGGTTCTCAGCGGAGGGATAACACATGGCAGTTAAAGATATAAACGGAAAAAACTGGCCCCGGAACTGTACGGTGGAATTTCCGGACAGAGGGGTTATTATCTGCCCGACATGCCAGAATAGAATTACCAATCTGACCGCGCTGCGCTGTCCCCGGTGTTTTTCAGCACTGGTGATATTCGGGTGCCGTGGTGGCTGCAGCACATGCGAAGCGGGTAAGTAAGAGATTGACAATGATTTCATGACCGCAATATAATTAATTAAAGTGATTTGAGGCAAAGGTAATAAGGGGTGAATTAATTTTGGAACATACCCTTGATGCGCTGAAACAAAAACTGTATGACCGGGAGTGTAAGCTTACCCCCCAGAGAAAGGTGATCATGGAGATCTTTACGCAAAACCCGGAAAAGCACTTAAGTGCAGAAGATGTATACGGCATGGTAAAAAAGACGCATCCTGAAATAGGTTTTGCGACTATTTACCGGACCCTCGACCTTTTCGCGGAATTGGGGATTTTACAGAGGATAGATTTTGGCGACGGCCGCGGCAGGTACGAGTTTGGCGAGTCAGATGTACACCATCACCATCATCTGATCTGCCTTAAATGCGGCACGGTTGCCGAATTCGACGACGACCTCTTAGACGGCCTGGAATCAGTGATCGAAAAACGAAACGGTTTCGAGGTTGTTGACCACCAGCTTAAGTTTTACGGATATTGTAACAAGTGCAGATAGTTCAGAGCGCCGTGCGGTTATCAGACAGCATGGTTTTTATATATGAAATTCATGGAAAAATGGTGTAAAAACAGAAGGAAAATTGTTGGTTCATGTCGTATAATATAGAACATTGTACCAATTATTGGTTAAGTAAATATTTAGCAGACTTCGTGAGACAAAGGGCGCGATTGGAACACTGTGGGGGGTAGGAATTATGTCCTGGATTACTCCTTCAATAGCTGCCACATTAACCGGCACATTTTTCTTAACGGTAGTGTACTGGTATATTTATACCCAGTACCGAGAAAAATTTATGGCTATCTGGGCAATCAGCTGGCTGATTTATACAGCCAGGTTAGTCTTTGAATTGTCAATGCAGTTTGTTCCGGATATGCGAGTATTACTTGTCGCCCAACAACTGACCAGTTTAATCAGCGGAGTCCTTCTTTTCTGGGGAACAACGATTTTTGTCGGCAGATCCATGTCAAGATGGATGGTTTATTTAGCGGCTCTTGATGGTATGTGGATTACCTTTGGGATATTTACCGGTCTAACACGAATCTGGTTAAATCTACCTACATTTGTCTTTATCGGGCTGATTTTTATTTGGAGCGGTATAGTCTTCCTGCGTTCCAAGGAAATCGGGGGTCTAGGCCAGAAATTCACCGGGTGGGCCTTTATACTATGGGGTATCCATAAGGGGAACTACCCTTTTATTGGACAAATCAGTTGGTTGGTCCCTTGGGGATACTGGTTTGCCGCCCTATTGGAATTTATGGTAGCTTTCGGTGCACTGAACGTTTATTTTGAAAAAATGAAAAGACATTTGGTCGCCAGTGAGGAACGGTTCCGGCTGCTGGCGGAAAACGCCCATGATTTGATATACCGTTATCGCTTTTTACCCGACCCCGGTTTTGAATATGTGAGCCCTTCAGTTGTTTCGGTCCTCGGTTACACTCCGGAGGAAGTCTATGCCGATCCCAATTCGATTTATAAAGTAGCCCTGCCCGAAGACCACCATCGCCTGCTTCCGAGTACATTGGCCAATGAATCTTCTGACGAAACATACATATTCCAGTGGAGACGTAAAGATGAGAAGATGATTTGGGTTGAGAACCGGATCGTATTCATGAAAGACGGGGATGGAAAAGTTACGGCTATGGAAGGTATAGCCCGGGATATTACAGAGCGCAAGATGGCTGAGGATGCTTTAAAGAGGTATCGGCTCCTGTCAGAACATGCCGGTGATATAATTTTGTTCCTGAGGCAGGACGGTCAAATCATAGATGTCAATGATGCCGCTGTTAAAGTATACGGATACAACCGCAAAGAGTTACTTGGGATGAGCGCGTACGATTTACGCGCGCCGGAGACCAAGTCGTCACTAGCCGAGAACTTACTGCAGGCAGAATTGATGGGCATCTTATTTGAGACTTACCACCAGCGCAAAGACGGCAGCGTTTTTCCGGTTGAAATAAGCCTGCAGAGCACTATGTTTGGCGATGAAAGGGTTTTGTTCGGGATTGTCCGCGACATCTCAGAACGTAAAAAAGCGGAAGAAACAATTAACCACCTGGCCTATCACGATCCCCTTACTGATTTGCCGAACAGGATACTTTTTTACGACCGGCTTAATATGGCTCTGGCCCATGCCCGCCGCAACAGGCAGATGGTGGCTGTAATGTTTCTCGACTTAGACCGTTTTAAATATGTTAATGATATGATGGGTCACGCTATGGGTGACCATTTGCTGAAAGATGTGGCGTCCCAACTTGCCAAGTGTGTCCGGTCTGATGATACGGTGGCCAGAATCGGAGGAGACGAATTTACAATCCTTCTGCCTGAGATAGGCCGGGAGGAAGACGCAGCCAAGGTAGCTAAAAAAATCAACGAGGTCCTCAAAAAGCCATGGGTGATTAACAACCACGAGTTCCAAATTACTGCCAGTATAGGGATAGTTCTTTATCCTAATGATGGGGAAGATGCTGAAACCCTGACGAAAAATGCCGATACTGCTATGTACCGGGCAAAGGAACAGGGGGACAACTACCAGTTTTATACCCCGGCGATGAATGCCAAATCCATTGAACGGCTGGAAATGGAACAATCCCTCCGGAAGGCCCTGGAGCAAAATGAGTTTGAGGTTTACTACCAACCACTGGTTGATATTAGAGCCGGTCGAATAATCGGGGTTGAAGCCCTTGTGCGCTGGCACCACCCTGAACGGGGTTTGATTTTACCTCTCGAATTTATTTCCTTGGCTGAAGACACGGGGCAGATTATCCAAATTGGGGAGTGGGTTTTACTTACGGCCTGTGAGCAGAATAAAGAGTGGCAGGATGCCGGTTTTCCGCCCCTGAGGGTAGCGGTGAATCTTTCAGCATGCCAGTTTAGGCAGAAAGATCTTGTTGAAACAGTATCTAAGGTGTTAATGGAAACCGGGGTTGATCCCCATCTGCTCGAACTGGAAATCACCGAGAGTACTGCCATGCAGGACGTGGAGTTAACTATCTCAGTCTTAAAGAGCCTTAGGGAGATGGGAGTCCGGATAGCTATTGACGACTTCGGCACAGGATACTCTTCCCTCAGCTACCTGCGCCGGTTCCCGATTACAACACTTAAGGTAGACCGTTCTTTTGTCCGGGATGTCCTGGCAGACGTAGAAGATGCAGCCATTGTGGCCACCATTATCGTCCTGGCTAATAACCTAAAACTGAAAGTAATAGTAGAAGGTGTTGAGACAGAAGAGCAGCTGGCCTTTTTTGAACAGCAGGAATGTTTTGAAATGCAGGGATTTTTATTCAGCAAACCCGAGTCGGCTGACAAAATTGGGAAGCTTCTCAAGAGGTACATGGCTCAAACGAGAAAGGCGCTGCGAAGCGTGTAAACCAATTGACAATTGACAATTGACAATTGATGGGGCAGGGTATTACAACTGCCCTCTCACATCCAGGCCGGAACTTATCAACAACGGATTTATCGAAGCGGCTAAAGAGGCAGCAGGGCTGCTCCTGAGTATAACTAAGGTCAGACAGTTAATAGACTTTGATTCGAAAAAAATTGACCGGGAAAATATTAAAATAGTTACGGAACTCTAAGAATGATTTCTCAAGTCAAATTAAATAATATAATATAATATAGTATAGTATAATATAGGTAAAATAAATTGGAGGTAGAAGAAATGAAAAAATACCTCGTGTTTTTCGTCATCATGGCGCTGTTGTTACCGGGCTGTAGTTTCTTCGGCGGCGGAAAGAAACAGGAACCGGTCAAACCAAAGGCACAGCAAAGTGAGCTCAAAAAAGAGCAGCCCAAAGCTGACCAAAAGGATTACTATATTGGTCTTGAGACTCCTGTTTCCGGTATCAAGGACTGGGTTTACAGGTATCAAAGATATGACGGGGTTTTCCTGCAAAAGATTGGGGACTATCGGGCAGTGCTTGTCAGCATGGGTGAGAAATTTAGTCCGGGTTACGGCGTAACAATAAATAAGATAGATCAAAAGGCTGATAAGTGGGTAATTCAGGTTTCTTTTAAGCAGCCCAAAGAGGAAGATTATTCCGGTAAAGGTGTTTACCCTCACGAAGTTGCCAGCATTATCAGTGACGGCAAACCGGTTGAGGTGGTCAATGTAACTGGCCCCGGGAACGAAACACCGGTTAAGGTGATCGAAATTCCGGAAGGGAAGAAACTGGGGGTCAGCAAAAACTTCGTCATCTTTACACCGGTAGAGGGTCAAAAAATAACCAGCCCGGTAGTTGTTAAGGGTAAAGCCAGGGTTTTTGAAGCCAATTTTCGCATTACCATTGAAGACGGGCATTACCAACTGGCGGAGAAAATCCTGATGGCTGACCAGGGGGCCCCGGCCTGGGGTAACTTTGAAGTAAATCTGCCGTTTGATAAACCGACAAATCCGCAGGGGTTCATTATCTTATCCTATGAAAATATGGCCAATGGTGAAATGATTGAGGAACTGCTACTGCCTGTGAAGTTCTATTAAAATAGTGGAGAGTGGAGAGTGGAGAGTGGAGAGTGAAGAGTGGAGAGTGAAAAGAAGGTTCGCGTTACGCGAACCTTTTGGTTTTATACTGTCCACCTGTTCGCCCGCGTTGTCGGCTTCTGCTGCGGCCTGCAGATAGAGGTTATCTGTATGGATGCATATTCTCTACCTCCAAATCATTTTTTTATTTGATGTTTTTGCTTTTACAACAAAATTCGTATATGCCCATTGCCATCAGAAAGAGGCCGAAGATTTTTCTCAGGTAAGGAGCCGGAATTCTTACAGCAATCAGAGCCCCGGCGACAGCCCCCAGCACTGCGCCAACCGCCAGATAAGCGGCCAGCTTCGGCCTGACATTGCCCTGCCTGTGGTGGGTGACAACAGCAACAATCGAAGTGGGAATAAAAGAGAGCAGTGACACACCCTGGGCTGTATGCTGGTTGATTTCGGTCAGAAAGACGAGGGCCGGGACGAGCAGGGTTCCTCCTCCTACCGCCAGGCCGCTGAGTATACCGGCCAGAAAACCTAAGACTGCTACTAACACTAAATCATCATCCTCAGGCCGGCCAGAAACATAAACAGCCCAAAAAACTGGCGCAGCCGGACGGCCGGAATTTTATTCATCAGTTTGGCCCCAAAGTACCCACCGATAATACCACCGGAAGCCACTTCCAGGGCCACAGTGAAATTCAAGTCATGGTTTAACCCGTAAACGATACAGCTTGCCACTGTTGTCGGAAGAATTACCGCCAGGGATGTGCCGTGGGCCTGGTGCTGGGAAATCCCCAGCAGAAATACCATAGCGGGGATCAGGATAGTTCCCCCGCCAATTCCCAGCAGTCCGTTGACCAAACCTGTAATAACACCTATGGATAAAAGAATAAGAAGGCTTGTGTGTTTCATTATCCCACCTGTGAAAGATGTTTTTTTTCACTTAATATTATTTACACGGACAATCTTTTGACTCAGAGAAAATTGTGGTATATTATAACAAGGAGCAGTTGACAGTTGACAGTTGACAGTTGAAAGGTATCGGGTGGAGGTATTAGGTTGTAAAAAGAAGACACAGAGATCCTAGCGCAGCAAAGCTGCAATCAAATTTAAAAAATCAACCGCGGAGAGCGCGGAGATAAAAAATTCACTTATTAAGTTTTTTGTGTGTCTCCGCGTGCTCCGTTATCTCCGCGAACTCCGCGGTTTCAAAGAGCCGCGAAGTAACTTGGACAACATAAAATAATTGCTAGAAGTTACATCAATGTAAGTGAATAAAGTTAAAAACTGATTTGTATAAGGGGATATTATGAAGAGTGTTTTGTTTTTTTCGGTATCGATTGGGGCTGGGCACGACCTGGCGGCTCAAGCCGTAGCCCAGGAAATAATTCATCGTTACGAACACTGTCAAACAAAAATTGTGGACACATTCAGGTATATTAACCCTGTTTTAAACCGGGTCATCGTAGGCAGCTACATGGAAAGCCTCAAGTTTAACCCTAAAATATGGGGATACCTGTATAAGCAGGCCGAACAGGGGGACAAATTCGTAGACTTGAGCAGTATTATTTCCAAAATAGGGTCTACCAAAACGGAAAACCTGATTAACGAGCTGGACCCTCAGGTAGTAGTCTGCACCCATGCTTTTCCGACCGGAATCCTCTCGGCCATGAAAGCTAAAGGTAAGCTTAAGGTACCGCTTGTCGTCATTCTCACCGATTATACAGTTCACCCGTTCTGGATTCATGAACATGTTGATAAGTATGTCCTGCCGTGTGCCGAACTAAAATACGAGATTATGGAGTACGGGGTCCCGGAAGAGAAAATAATGCCCACAGGAATACCGCTCCGCAGGCAGTTTATAGAGCGGCTCAATAAAGCTGAAGCCAGACATAACCTGGGCCTTGATGACAAAACGACTGTTTTGGCTATGGGTGGCGGGCTTGGCCTGGGGGAAATTGAAAACATCATTAAAACACTGGGAAATGCGGATATGGATCTTCAGATCGTTACAGTCACCGGAAAAAACGACCGGCTGCGGACAAAACTTCAGCTCACTTCAATGAAGAACAAAGTTAAGGTCTTTGGCTTTATTGATAACATCTCAGAAGTAATGGCAGCCTCTGATTTTATTGTCACTAAACCGGGTGGACTTACAACTGCGGAGGTCTTAGCGGAGGGCCTGCCGATGATTATTGTAGACCCCCTGCCCGGACAGGAGGACCGGAACAGCGAGTTTTTATTAAACAATGGGGTGGCTGTCAAGGTCAGAAGTATCAGACATCTGATTCCCCAAATCAAATACCTTGTCACTAATGAAACGAGGCTCAAACAAATCAGGGAGATGGCTTCCGTGATTGGGAAACCCCGCGCGGCAGTTGAACTGGTAGACTATCTGGAAACTGCAAAGGAAACCCGGTTGGCCGAAAAAGCAGGATTTAGATAAGACTAGCAGAAATAGTTACGTTATTAGAAGCCAATTGGGGGGACTATCTTTGACTAAATCTTACATGAATCTTGATGTTACCTACAAGTTTGCCGTAGAAAAGCTGGCCCGTAAGGAACCCGGGGAGGTTGCCCGGAATGCCGGCGCGGTTTATAACGAGCAGAAAAAACTGTTTACCCTAAGATATCTTGGGGAGAATTATAGTATTTCTTTTCCTGATGGGTCAGTTAAATTTACCGATAAAGAAGAAGAAGTATCTCTGACAGTCAAAATATTAATTCTCCATTATCTTATTAATGCCAATGGGGCGCCTTTACAGGGGAAATGGATTTCCTTCAAGGAACTGCCTGATGGCGCTATCTATATTGAACCTTTTACAAGGCGGACTGTTAAGCCGATGCTCAGCCTTTTCGGCGGGAAGCAGGAAGAGTTTGTGAAACTGGCTAAAACTATTGGCGCCAAGGAGCAGGACCTGGGGGATACAAGTGTGACAATTTTCCCATTTCCGAGGGTCCCAATTACCTACGTGATTTGGAGCGGAGATGACGAATTTCCGGCTTCAGGTAATATCCTTTTTGATGCCTCAGCCAGCCACTACCTGCCAACAGAGGATTACGCCCTGGTTTCCGGATTGATTATCTACCACCTTGGGAACCTCCTGCAGCAAAGCGGCAAGGCCTCAAATTAGGGGCTCTTTTTAGGGTAATTTGACGACTGATTAGAACCTTGTTTCAACATAATTCTGATGTCCTCCGGTGTAAAATATAAGTGACTGAAACCGGAGGAGGTTTACATATGAATCCCGTACCTGCAAACAGAACCAGCCTGGTTAAGATGATTTTCTTGACCGGGGTTTTTTTCGTCTTACTTGGAATTATGTTTCAGTTAGATATTCCAACAGTCCAGGCCATAGGAGATTCAATCAATACATACATTATTGAACGGCAGCTTATCCTCCAGAACCCTAGGGAAGAAGATGCCGTGAAACAGGGGTGGATATACTATAACCTGGGCAGGTATGAACTCGCCGGAAGGTTGATGGAAAAGGAGTATAAAAAAGATTGTAATATTTCTGCTCTATATTGTTTAGGCCTGATAGACCTGCAGAACCGGAGATATGAAGAAGGGCTGGCCAGGCTGGAAACAGTGGCCGCCGAGTCACCCAAACATGTCCCTACCAGGATGGTTTTAGGAAGGGCTTACTATGAACTGCAGTATTACATCAAAGCCCGGCAAAGTTTCGACACAGCAGTTAAAGTAGAACCAACTAACGAAGAGGCCAGATTATGGTTGGGTAAAACATATTTACAGTTAAACGAACCTGTGCTTGCCCGCAGTATGTTAGAAACAGTCACCCACGGCAGGGAAGCGGTTGAGGCCGCTGCCCTGATCAAACCGAAATAAAACTTTCCTCAGGTTTTGCCGGAGCAACAGGATTTTGGAACCATGTTGTGGAATTTTAATAGAGTAACCCGGAAGGATTTCAACACAAAGGGGATACAGCGGTGCGAAAGCGAAAGATTGATTGGTATGTCCTGATTCCGGTACTCTTAATGATGTGTGTGGGGATTATCATGGTCCTCAGCGCTAGTTCCCCGACGACAGTATTGGGGAAAGACCATGACACCTATATTTTTTTTCGGAAACAGTTGATATGGCTCGGTTTTGGGCTGGTGGCGATGTTTTTCACAGCAAATTACAACTATCGCAAGTGGCGGAAGTTCGTAATCCCGGCCGCAGTCTTAACCGTAGTGCTGTTGTTGGCGGTTTTTGGCTTTAAAGCAAAAAACGGCGCTCATAGTTGGATCCCAATCGGAGATAACCAGTTTCAGCCCTCGGAGTTTGTCAAGTTATGTGTGATTCTCATTATGTCACAAATGATGAGTTCGAAGAAGGCCCGCATGGAGTCTTTCCGGGACGGCCTGTTTCCTATCCTAATTGTTGTCGCGGTCGTATGCGGGCTGGTTGTCCTGGAACCTGACCTCGGTACAGCGACGGTAATTGCGATTACCTCATTTGTCATGCTGTTTGTCGGCGGGGCCCGCTACCTGCATCTGTCCGCTATGGCCGGGGTCGGTACTGGCATGGCTATACTGGCTGTATATGTTGCCCCCTACCGGATGGTCAGAATACTTGCATTTTGGGACCCGGCCAAGGATCCCGGGGGAAGCGGCTGGCAGATTAACCAATCACTTTATGCTATCGGTTCAGGAGGGCTTCTCGGCGTTGGGTTAGGGCATTCCATGCAGAAGTTTCGCTATATACCTGAACAGCATACAGACTTTATTTTCAGCATCCTGGCCGAAGAGCTCGGTTTTCTGGGGGCCGGGTTTATCATTGTGCTGTTGATATTTTTTGCTGCCCGGGGATACCGTATTGCCAAAAACTCCAGAGACACTTTTGGAAGTCTCATGGCCTGTGGAATAACGACGATGATTTTAGTGGAAGCCATGATTAATATTGCCGTCGTCACCGGTTCGATGCCGGTAACCGGTATAACCCTGCCATTTATAAGCTACGGTGGCTCTTCACTGATTTTCAAAATGTCTGCCATTGGAGTACTTTTAAATATATCCCGATATATCAGCAGTGAGGAAATACTATCCGTAGGCAATACCGGTTCTCCAAGAAAAAGCGGTATTTTCGGAACATAAAAACATGGGCTGTCCCAGCAGGGCCGGCCTTTTTATGTGAGGTCAAATGAAGAATCAAACTATAAACCAAAAACTAATCAAAATTCTAAATACGAATTCCCCGGAGTCAGTTCGGTTGGTATCTCTAATTACCGCTGACATTGTCATCCACCCGGAAATATACCGAAACAGGCTGGCAGAGGGAACAACCGGGCATATTTCAGAAATAGTGCAGCGCAATTCCACTTTGATTGATGCCTTCCAATCCTTTTTTGCATGTATAAGCGGCAGTTGGGAGGAATATGACCTGTTGGCCGGACAAATCAGCAGAACCCTGGCCGGAACAGCCGCAGACGAACTGCTGCATATCCCCGGCCGACTGTATGAGGCCTGGATATCTAATAAAAACCCATCCCACGGGAAAAAACAGGGTTCCTACTATACACCGGCCTACATTGTTAGATATATGGCGGAAAATGCTTTTAGACATATTTTTGGCTCATTTCCGCAGAATGAAGACCTCAAAGGTTTTAAGATCCTGGACCCGGCCTGTGGCGGGGCCTCTTTTCTAATTGAGGTCTGGAAGAAACTTGTTGAATACGGCCTGCCGGAAAATGAGGCAGTGGGAGCAGTTTTCGGCACAGATATCGATAAGCAGGCAGTGGAACTGAGCATTTTCCTGTTGACGGTGGCGGTATTGTCGAACAGCGAAGGAGTAGTGAACCCGCTTGAGGTTAAACTTCGTCTGCAGAGACAGGTTAAGGTTGGCAACGCTCTGGTCGTCCCGGGCGCAAGGAAGCTCTTGGCCGACCTGGGCCAGACAACGTTTTTTGCCGGGGAGGGCCGAATTGTTGCAGACCCGGGTATAACAGGCGGAATCCTATGGGAGCCTGAATTCCCGATGTGTTTTGCACCCGAAATTCCTGCTGACGAAAGAGGTTTTAATCTGGTTATAGGAAACCCGCCGTATGTTTCCAATAAGTTAATCCCGGCCCCGGAAAAGAAATACTATCAGGAAAACTATTTCACCGCCCGCGGTCAATTTGATTTGGCTGTCCCTTTTCTGGAACAGGGAATTAACCTCTTAAGAAAAGACGGAGTCTTATGCTATATTACATCAAACAAGTTCCTGGCTGCTGATTATGGACTTCATCTCAGGAAAAAACTGCTTGACGATAGTACAATTGACGAACTGACAGATGTTTCGACACTTAAAGTGTTTAAAAATGCCGCTGCCTATCCGGTTATAATAATACTGCACAAAACCCCGGCCGGGCCGAAAAACAAGGCTGACATTTACCGGATCAACAGTTGGGAGGAACTGGCCGCGGCCAAACCGGTACAGGTGGAGCAGGCATTTTTTCGGGATGGTGGGCTAAATATCATTACAACAGAAATAGATAAAAAGGTTATGCCTGTAATAGCAAAACTGAAGAACGTAAAAGGGCGGATTGCCCAGGAGAAAATCGGGTGCGGTCTGGCCACTCCGGGATTTAACAAGTGGGTCAGAAAGGACTGTCAGGAGGCGGGCCGGACCGGATTAACTGATTCTTTCCAGCCGTTTATCCAGGCCGGTCAAATTAAACCATATGTTATAAGGCAAAACGCTTGGATTGATACTGGGCGGTTTAACGCAGTCCGGTGGAATCAGTTAAAAGGACCTAAGCTGGTTGTCCCTGGGATAGCCAGAACCCTGGCAGCTGCTCTCGATTTTACAGACAGCCTTCTGGGCCGGGTGTATTTTATCAGGGAAGGAGACACGGATTTTGACCTAAGGTATTTGGTGGTTTTAATGAATTCCCTGGTATTAAATTTTTACTATCGGGTCATGTATTGGCCTGTCCATTTGGCCGGTGGATACCTGAGGTTTAACAGCGGCTACCTGGCCAACCTGCCGATATCGCCGACCTTCTATAGTCAGGATTCGGAAGGGGGCAAATTGGTTCGTCATATTATTAAATTGGGGGACCAGCTTGTCTGTGAATTCCTCAATGGAACCGGAGCCCCTTTAGAAGCCTTGTTATGCGAGGCGGAAGCAGCCGTCTTCTCATTATATGGCTTTGATTGCCAAGAAGCCGGTGTAATAATGCAGTTTCTGGGGACACAACGTTCTAAAGTAAAGAAGATTGTGGAGCTGATGAAAGAGGGTATAAACCTTGCGTGTTCAGATTGTTAGTCTCTTATTGGGCTGGAGCGGTTTCAATCTTTTTGAGGTCATTCAAAAGTTCTTCCGGTTTAATACCATGTACCCGGGCAGCCTGCCCGATGCTTTCGTAAGCAACTCCTCCTCAGCCAAGGCATTTGAGGCCGTATTTGGCAAAAACACTCATGGACTGTGGGAAGTTTCTAAGGACATCCAGGATAATACTGTTTTCTGTAATCATTTAGTTATCCTCCAATCATAGTAATTTTATGTTATGACCAGGAGGTTAAAACCCCTCCTGGCAGGTGCAAAAGGTATTTAGGATTTAGTCATATCAGGTGGCTGGGCCATAGCGCGTTCGGCTCTTTCAATCGCCAAACGGACCAGATTACCGCAGTTTCTGGAGGAAACTCCGCCCCATCCTTCCTGCCGCACGATATCTGAGACGCCGAGCTCTTTTGCTAACTCATACTTGAACTCGTCAGACATGATACCACGCCTTCTTGACATAAAAAACCTCCTTTTTTATTTTGCACCTTTTTTAGTTTCTGTTAATTTATATTATTTATGTTACAGAAATTTAGCCAGTATAAATCTGAATTCTGCAGATAAAAATAATAAAAAGGAGGTATAACCATGAATAAATTGGATCAAATGGACATCGCCAGCCTCAATGAGCAGGAGATTGAGCGGCTGCGTGAATATGAAGAGAAACTTAATAAACTTCATGAGGGTGAAGAGGTCTACCTGTTAGCCTTAAAAAGATAGTATTAAAACACCGTGAAAACGGTGTTTTTTTTGCTGAAAAGCTTGTAATATAGTGGGCCGAGGCTACTTGAGTCCGTAAGTTGTATAAGGTTCTATAAACATCTGGCCTTTATGCAGGCGGGCAATTTCCGGTTGGGCGCTGACAGCGCTGTTCTCGGGAGGGCGGCTGATTGTTGAAGCAATGCGGAGCTGCACGGGGTTTAGCCGGTAAGCCATAATAATTGACGATTGGTCACCATTGGCCCCGGCATGGACGACTCCTCTCAGGCTTCCCCAAACGACAATGTCCCCGCTGGCAGTGATTTCCGAGCCGGGATTTAAGTCTCCCGTAATGACCACATTTCCGTTATAATTTACTTTTTGTCCTGAACGAAGGCTGCGGTTAATCAGTAAACAGGGCTTTTTGTCCACCGCCATAACGCCAACGGTGGGAAGGGAAGGAGACGCTTCCCGCATTAAAGGCCTGACCTTGTCTGACATCGCTTTTTCCCGCGGTGTTTCAGGTACACTGACTGTCAGTTGGGCAGGCTTTTCCTGAGCCGGTTTCCATCTGATATCGGTATCGGGAACCAACCCGTGTTCGCAGCAGATTTCCTCCAATTCCTTTGTTTTCTCCGCTGTCAGGGTATCAAAACCCAAATGGAAGGTAAACTTAGCCCCTTTAAAAAAGCCCCGGGCTGATTCAATTTTGGTTTTCAGGGTTTTCTTTAGCTCATCAAAATCGTGGTTGGAATCGAGACAAATAACGAGCCCGCTGCGGGTCCCCTTAATATTGATAATATCATTGTTCATAATCAAACCTCCGTGAAATAAGGATCTATTCTATTCTAATATGGGATAAAATTCGACTAATCAGGATAATTTCCTTTAAAAAACTATAAAGTTTTTACCATCTTATGACGATAAAAAAAATAGCTGGATAACGGATCATGGATGATTCGAAGAAATTTCCAAGGAAGGAGGCTAGGTACCCATGCTTAGTTCAAACCTAGCAGTCGGAAGGGGAGCTGGTAATGACTCGAAGCAGGTCATAAGACATAAGTTCTTAGCCATGCTGATAGTAGTTGCCGGCGCTCTATTTATGGTAGTACGTTAAATAAAACAGGCCTTGGTGCCTGTTTTAATTTTTGTTCGACTAGACACTAAAATCGGGTGAGGCAGGAGGGGCCTATGAAACCGGAAAATGACCACAAGTTTATTGTCAGAGCGGATTATTTTGGAGACATCTTAACAAACCAAAAGAAGTCTTTTTGGCTGCCATTAAACAGGGGATTTTTGTATTTTTCCGATGATAGAATTCATTATCGGGTTTTTGCGTGTGAAGCAGACTTCCTGGAAGTGGAATTTGAAAAAATAATCAAAATCAGGAGGTTAACACTTAACCCGCGAAAAAATAAGTGGTGCAGTCAGCTTTTGAGCAGCCCTTATTATTTTTTGTTTTGGAACCCGTTTTGGAACAGGCACCTTATCAATGTAACTTTCCTGGATCAATTGGCCCAACCGCGGGAAGTGTTTTTCAAGTTAAAGACAAAGAAGATTACAGAAGAAACCTTAAACATTTTAAAACAAATGCTGTCTCAATCAATTTTTGTGGAATCCCTTTAAGGGTCGTCTGAGGGCAGACGGCCCCGCCTGTGCCCCGTACTTATGAAAGGGGAAGAGAACGATAAGATTCTCGGACAAAACAAAAAAACAGTAACAGGTCTAATTAGTATTCTTTTCTACCCAACATAGTTTTGCTATATTAGACAAAACCGCGGAGACCGCAGAGGATGCGGAGAGCGCGGAAATAAAAAATTGACTTGTTAAGTTCTTTAAGGGATTATATTTTGATTGCAGCTTTGCTGCGCTAGGTCCTCTATCTCAACCTCTGTGAACTCTGTGGTTTCTTGTTATATAATCGAGAGTTTGCGCAGCAAACTCTTCCGACCCCCTCGGAGCCCGCAGGGCGTAGAGACCGGTTTTACTGGCCACTGACCGCTGAATTCCTTCCAGCAGTATAAAAGTTTTAGGCAAACGGAAACCTAAAATTAGAGTATGGCCGGAAGGAGATTGCTATGAATAGCTTAAGTAAAAGAGCCGCCTCGTTTGCAGTGTTGATTACGATTCTTTTTACTTTCCAAGTTTTTGGATGTTCGATGTCTTTTGGTGGTGGGGGGAGCAGCCCGCAGAAAAAACCGGATACCAGTAAAGAAGAAATCCAGAACAGCGTTAAAAAGGAAATGAAAGACCCGGAGATACGGAAACTTATTGAAGATGCGGCCAGGACCCAAAGGTTGGAGCTGTTGCTGCAGACCCCGGAAGCGGACAGGCTGATTCAGAAAAAGATAGTCGAAAATCTTGATACACCTATGGTGAATGCCAAAATACAGCAGGACATGAAGAAAGTGATGACCATGCCTGATATTCAAAAACAATTTCAAGAACATGTCAGGAGTTCACTGGAAACACCCGCAGTGAAAAGTGCATTGGTTTCCGGCGTGCAAAAAGCCGTTGTTCAAATGTTTGAAGGTGGCGGTAGGACATCAGGCGGAGCATCCGGAGGCAGTACTGGCGGTACGGGTACAGGAGGCGGAGGCGGTGGTGGCGGTACGAGTACAGGCGGCGGCGGCGGTGGCGTGTCTGGCATTGGAGGCCAGTAAACTGTTATCGTTCAAAGAACCCTTTGACCATCGGTGAACCTTTGTCAACCATCAGCCTTCCCCCGGCAAACACCTGGTCAATATTAAGGTCCCTGTCCACCAAAACAAGGTCGGCATCACTGCCGACAGCTAACATTTCCTTGCGGGGGAGATATTCTGTGAAAAAACAATAAAAAAAATGTAGCGGAAAAAGTAAATTTTTAGTAAAATCTAATATAGAAGCCTATTTTGATTAGGAGTGGCTGTCATGAGAAACAGAAACCAATTATTTCAGAGGAAATTTTTCCGTGTTCCGTTTGGCAATCCGGTGGAGATCCGGATTCTCAAATACCGTCGCCGGTATATCAGTCATTTGAGCGCCAAGCGCGGGCCCGGCAGCGGACATGACCTGGGAGAAGACGGCCTGAGTTTTATTTCACGGTACTCTCTGCCGACAGATATGGTTTTAAGCGTAGAGTTTGAGCTGCCCGAACTAGGGAAAGAACGGATTCTGGCCAAGGTAGTCAGAAGTGACGTCGTAGAATCAGGCCACTTAACGGCAGTCCAATTTTTGAACTTACACGGGCCGAGAAAAGATATACTCAGGAAATATATCGCCAGTGAAACGAAGAAAAACTACATGTTTTTAAAATACCTTTAAGTGGTAGATAACGTTTTTATACCGGGGGTTTTTTAGGTGTGCAGCTTAAATGCCTATTCTGAAGCGCTAAAAAGATTTAAAACCAGTGACCCTTTTGAGATGGCTAAAAACGCGGGCGGGGAGTACTGCGAAAAAGGGCAGACTATCAAAATAAAATATCTCGGCGCTAAAGCCGCTGTCGATTTTCTGTCAGGGGAAATAGTATGGGAAGCCCCAGCCGGCTTAATGAAAAATGATAAAGTGCTTATCCTGCAGTACCTGACCTCTGCCTGTGGGGTTACTCCCAGAGGAACCTGGGTTTCGTTTATCCAGCTCCCTGACGGTCCGCACCACCACGCCCCTTTTGTTTTGGAAGCAATGACCCCATTAGCGAGGGAGTTTGGGGACCGGGTGGACGAGTTTAAACGCCGGGCAGCGGTTTTTGGGGCAGAAGAGATTCAGATGGGAGATTATGGTGTAGTAATCCCGGTATTTCCACACCTTCCCCTGGCCGTATGTTTGTGGAAAGGTGACGCGGAATTTGCCGCTAATTCAAATATATTGTTTGATGTAACCGCTCCCCTCCATCTAACGACAGCCGCACTTTGGGTATTGGGGGTAGAGGTTTCGCGGAGACTTAGGGGCATCCAGGGGCAGCAGTACAGCTGAGGATTCAGTGGAACTGTGCATGCCGAGAAAAATGGCATCTGGCGTTGTTGCCCGGGCTGGCGCAATCCTCGAAGTACAGGGAGTACGTCTGTGGTTGCGCCAACCCGGGCGCCTAGCCAGCTGCCATTTTTCTACCTCTGGGTCGATACTGGGGCCATGCTAGGGCGGCTATGGCTTGAAGGTTCGGTGACCTTCGGCCACCAT
>PGZN01000070.1 GCA_002840165.1 Firmicutes bacterium HGW-Firmicutes-8 | reverse complement strand
CTTTACTTCCGCCTGGCCCATCGTCGCCAGACACAAGGTGATTGCTGCCGTCAAAGTGGTTTTACCGTGGTCTACGTGACCGATCGTACCTACGTTAACATGAGGTTTCGTGCGTTCAAATTTTGCTTTTCCCATTTTTATCTTTCCTCCTTAAACTCTTGTCTTGAAAATTTTTTTTGTATATACTGGTATCCGGCCGCCGGCCCTAGGCCCGCGGCCACCGGATTATTGCATCTTGGGTCATCTATAAAGTATTACCAAATTTTTCACTGTTTATGTATAGCCGATTGCTTAGGGTAATGGTAGAAAATTTTGACTATTAAGGTTGTTTACTTCTACATGCAAATAAAAATTCCTTCCCCAATTCTTAAAATTCCAAACTGAGGAGGGAATAGTAGTCCAAATGTTGGTGGCGGCGCAGGGATTCGAACCCCGGACACTGCGGGTATGAACCGCATGCTCTAGCCAACTGAGCTACGCCGCCCTGGAGCTGCTAACCGGGCTTGAACCGGTGACCTTATCCTTACCAAGGATACGCTCTACCTGCTGAGCTATAGCAGCAGTTTATATAAAACTTTGTTTCATTAAAAAGTCAGCGGCATAAGATCCGCCAACCGAAACTTGTGTTACATTCAATTGGTTGCGGGGGAAGGATTTGAACCTTCGACCTTCGGGTTATGAGCCCGACGAGCTACCAGCTGCTCTACCCCGCGACGAAAAACTAAATCTATCATATACCTGTTTATCAAAATCTATGCGTCCACCTTGAAATAATGGTGGAGAGGGCTGGATTCGAACCAGCGAAGGCTGAGCCGGCAGATTTACAGTCTGCTCCCTTTAACCACTCGGGAACCTCTCCTCGAATGGAGCCGACGATGGGACTCGAACCCGCAACCTGCTGATTACAAGTCAGCTGCTCTTCCAATTGAGCTACGTCGGCGACTGACAAAGACAATTATACAATGTTTCGCAGGTCCGGTCAACTGTTTTTTTCTGCCTTAGTTGGTGATATTACTAACTAGTTTTCCCTTTTCTCCAAGTACCTTTCAAGCTTTCTTTTAACTCTTTGCAGAGCATTGTCTATTGATTTCACATGTCTCCTTAAATCAACAGCTATTTCCTGGTATGACTTTCCTTCCAGGTAAGACATGAGAACCTTCCACTCAAGAGAGCTCAGAATCTCGCCCATTTTTTCTTCAATATCATCAAACTCTTCCCTGCTGATAATCAGCTCTTCCGGGTCAGTTATCTTTGAACCTGAAATAACATCAAGCAGGGTACGGTCGGAGTCTTCGTCATAAATCGGTTTATTGAGTGATACATAAGAGTTCAGAGGAATGTGTTTCTGGCGGGTGGCTGTTTTAATGGCAGTAATGATTTGACGGGTGATGCATAATTCGGCAAAGGCCCTGAATGACGAGAGCTTGTCCGATTTAAAGTCGCGAATGGCTTTGTATAGACCGATCATTCCTTCCTGGATGATGTCTTCCCTGTCGGCGCCAATCAAGAAATAGGACCGAGCTTTAGCACGCACAAAGTTTTTGTATTTGTTAATAAGGTATTCAAGAGCGCTGTCATCGCCATCCTTGGCAAAATCCACGATTTCCTCGTCCAACATCACGTCATAGGTGTCAAAGACTTCTCTTTGTGCACTAAGACCCATTAAACAATCGCCTCCCGCTCTATCTAATAAAAGCACCCAAACCATTCTACCTTTTTACCAGGGACCTTATTAAATGGATATTAAGTTTTCTGAGCCAATCCTGTCCAAAATAAAGTGTCCAAGCTATTTCTAATGCCGGAACACCACAAATAAAGACTATTTAGGACAGCAACACACGCTAATTTACATAACCTATTATACCTAAAGCACTATCTCCCGTCAAGGAGGCAATGTAAAAAAGGAGTAAAAAAAGCCAGTTCAAGTGAAATTCGCAATATTCTATTTTTGCCGACGTATTTTTTCGAGAAGTTCCCTGATATTGTCGCTCAAATGACCCCGCAATTTGGGGTCATAGTCATTTAAGATCTCAAAATGATTTTGCACTTCTTTCTCAAAAGCTGCAATCTCCTTTTCCAACTCCCTGGCTGATAAGCGCACAGCTCCTTTCCCGAAAACAATCCGCTGTTGAGCCCAGTCAGAGGTGGCCACCACAACCCTGTCATCTTCTCCTAAGTGCCCGACAAATCTCTCAATCAACATATCGGCAGTTTCGCCTTCCATAGTATAAATAACTTCTACCCCGGTGATTTCTTCCTTTGACCCGGCGCCACCTTTAACGAGATGGGCATCAAATACCACGATAACCTTTATCCCCTTAACGGCCTGGTAATTCGCCAAAATGTTTATAAGCTTTACCCTGGCGTGTTCCATGTCTTCGGCCATCATCTTTTTTAGGGAGTCCCAGGCATGAAGGATGTTATAACCGTCAACTACAAGAAAATCAGCCATCTCACTGACCCTCTGACTTTTGTCGTAAAATCTCGTAACATAGAACTGCTGCTGCCACAGAGGCATTCAAAGAAGCAATGCGGCCCTTCATCGGTATACGGACCAGAAAATCACATTTTTCTTTCATCAACCTGCCGATTCCCCTGCCTTCGCTGCCGATAACACAGACCAATGGTCCGCTGAGATTTTTATTATGCCATAATTCCTCCCCGTCCATTTCGGCAGCAACCACCCAGCAGCCTGCTTTTTTAAGCTTCTCAACCGCCTGGACAAGGTTGGCTACCCTGGCCACCGGTACATACTCAACTGCCCCGGCGGAGGCTTTGACTACCGTGGAAGTTAATCCGACTGCCCTTCGTTTGGGAATTATGACTCCATGTACACCTACAGCATCTGCTGTTCTCAAAATCGCACCCAAATTATGCGGGTCTTCAATTTCGTCAAGAACCAAAACAAGAGGGTCTTCCCCCTTTTCCCGGGCAAGCTCTAAAATGTCCTCAATATCGACATATTCCCTGGCCGGAACAAGTGCGGCCACACCCTGGTGATTACTATCCTCGATGAGGTTATCAAGGTAGTTTCTCTCAACTTCCTGGACCGGAATTTTCTGCTCCCTGGCCCTGGCCGTTATTTCAATTATGGAACCTTTATTAGCGCCTTTAGCAACCATAATTTTGTGTATCGTACTACCGCTTTTAAGGGCTTCCATAACCGGATTGCGGCCTGCTACATAATCAGACATAACTTTTCACTCCAACAATAATAGTTACAATTTTTCCAAACGGCCGCAGGACAGCCTGCCCTCGGAGCAGACCCCGCGCGTGACGCAGGCCGGCCCGGCCCCGGCAAACAGGATAGGAGCCACTTTTTTTACTTGGGCCAGCATTATATTCGCTAATTTGCGAATCTCCCATTGGGCCCTTTCGCAGCACCTGTGTTCAAAAAAGTTATACAGCGACCGGCAGTTAAATGTATACACCATCTTCGTTTCACAGGCATTGGGCAGGACATACCTGGCATCCTCGCGATGAACTCTGGCCGCCAACACCTCGTATGCCTCGCGGATGTCCTCCATCGTCTTTTTAAATAACGCCAGAGCTTCGGGGTCTTTCTTCACCGAAGGAGGAATAATGTACCGGAAATCATCAAGCTTCACATAACGCTGGGACTGCTGGGAATACGAAGCTATCCGGTGCCGGATCAGCTGGTGTGTCATCGCCCGGCTCACTCCCTCCACAGAGAAGGTAAATGAGACATGCTCAGTCGGGGACCAGTGACCAAGGTCTACCAGCATTTTCACAAACCGCTCGACATCCGGTGGGGCCAGATCATCCATTATTTGTTCAGCCCCTTGCGGGGAGTAACAAAGCCTGGCTGCGGCAGCTACGGTCAAGTCAGGATCCGGGGTATGGTTAATAAGTTTTACCTTCATTGTCGTCCCCTTCCCCCTTAGATGTTACAACATTGCAGGCAGTATCAAAAATATCATCTATCCGATCTTCCCGGTCGGAAAGGTACAGGTACCCAATTAGGGTCTCAAAACCTGTCCCGTGCCGGTAGTGGGTCATGGAAATATTTTTGGGAGCCGAACCGGATTTAGCATTCCTACCCCTCCTGACGACCGCAGATTCCTCCTCGGACAGGGCATCAGAGATGGCATGCAAAACATTGGCCTGGGTTTCGGCATTAACAAATTTGACAGCCTGTTTGTGCAGTTCGTTAACCCTCGTATAACCCTGGGCTATCAGGAACTTTCTCACATACAGCTCATATACCGCATCACCAAGGTAGGCCAGGACGAGCGCGGGTAGACTTGCGGGATTGTGGGTTACTTTTGTTTCCATCGTACCCCCTGAGGGGTGTCTTCTATAATAATCCCCACTTCGCCGAGCTTATTCCTAATGGCATCAGCAGTAGTCCAGTCTTTCTTGGCGCGGGCTTCCTGCCGAATTTGAATAATCAGGTCCATGAGTGCGTCAACCAAGCCGGATTCGTCTTTCCCGGAGGCGCCGCTATCTTCAAATAACCCCAGTACTTCACCCAGCTCGGAAAATTTGTCCCTGGACTGTTCGAGCGCCTCTTTTACTGACATATGCAGAGCCTTGCCCGCATTTTCGGAAATAACCTTACCGAAGGCATTGGCTTCCCTGGCCAGGTCAAACAGGCTTGCTACCGCAAGGGAGGTGTTAAAATCATCATCCATCGCTGCCCGGAAGTCTTTTTCCGCTTTGGCGACAGCTCCTTTTAAAACCGCTGCTGCTTGGCCTAAAGAGACTTCCGCCTCACCGAAGGATACACTGTTGAGCAGGGCTTCTATGTTTTCAAGGGTGTTGTGCAGCCGGGAGAGGCTTTTTTTATTCATCTCCAGTTTTGTATCATCAAAATCCAGCGGGCTGCGGTAATGGGTTGACAGCATATAGAACCTGACTATTTCCGGGTCGTATTTGGCCAGTATTTCTCTCACGGTAAAAAAGTTGCCGAGTGATTTAGACATTTTTTCTTCATTTACAGTAATAAATCCGTTATGCATCCAGTACCTGGCAAACGGCCCGCTGCCGATACAGGCCTCAGCCTGGGCGATCTCATTTTCGTGGTGGGGGAAGATGAGGTCATAACCTCCCCCATGTATATCAAAACCCATGCCCAGGTACTTGTTAGCCATTGCCGAACACTCGATATGCCAACCGGGCCGCCCTTTTCCCCATGGGCTGTCCCAGGCCGGTTCGCCCGGCTTGGCTGTTTTCCAGAGGGCAAAATCCATCGGGTGTTCTTTGCGGTCATCAACATCAACCCTGGCCCCGGCCTGCATATCTTCCAGCCTCCGGCCGGATAGTTTGCCATACCCGCCAAATTTACCAACTGCAAAATAAACGTCCCCGTCTACCTTATAGCCGTAACCGTTGTCAATTATTCCCTGAATCATCTCAATTATTTCCGGGAGGTGCTCACTGACCTTGGGATGAATCGTGGCAGGCCGGACACCCAGGGCTCCGGCGTCTTTATAATATTCTTTGATGTACTTTTCGGCCAGGGCCAGAGGGTCCATGTTTTCCTCAGAGGCCCTGTTGATGATTTTATCATCTATATCAGTAAAATTCTGCACGTAAGTTACTTTATACCCCGCATATTCAAAATACCTGCGGACAGTATCAAATACGATAAGAGGCCTGGCATTACCCAGGTGGATCAGGTTATAGGTGGTTGGGCCGCATACATACATGTCTACTTTACCGGGGCTGCGCGGGACAAACTCCTCTTTTTGGTTGTTTAATGTGTTATAGATCTTGATGCTCACTTCCGGCCCTCCTCGATATCATCAATTCTTCTTTCCATCCGCCCGACTTTTCGCTGCAGGCAGAGAATCATTTCGGCAACCGGGTCAGGCAGGTCCTCGTGATGCAGGTCAATAATTGAATCAACATCCACATCGGCAATATTCACACCGTCCTTGATGACTATTTTCCCGGGGATGCCAACAACGGTGGTATTTGGCGGAACATCTCTAAGCACCACCGAACCGGCGCCAATTTTAGCATTATCACCGATCTTTATATTCCCCAGAACCTTGGCCCCGGCGCTTATCACAACATTATTGCCGACTGTGGGATGGCGTTTGCCTTTTTCTTTGCCTGTGCCGCCCAGGGTAACACCCTGGTATATCGTAACATTGTTCCCTATTTCCGCCGTTTCCCCGATAACCACACCGGTACCATGGTCAATAAACAAACCCTCGCCGATTTGTGCTCCCGGGTGTATCTCGATACCTGTCACAAAACGCGAAAACTGCGATATAAGTCTCGGAAAGATGACTAATCCCTGCTTATAAAAACGGTGGGCGGCCCGGTGAAACAGGAGGGCATGCAGTCCGGGATAGCACAGCAGGACTTCCCATGTGCTTCTGGCCGCCGGGTCGCGCTCAAATATAACTCTCATATCTCTTTTAATTCGCTTAATCATAGAATGCTGTCACCCCCGCCGTCCGGTACTTTAATCCGGTCTTTAGCCCTATTCCCCTACAGTCTGGGCTAACCTTGCCATGATTCTGTCCCGGCCTAAAACCGGTATGATGTGAAACAGTTCAGGACCATGGGTCTGCCCGGTCAGAGCAACCCTTATCGGCATATATACCTTTTTCCCGCCGAGTTTAAGCTCCTTTGTAAGGGCCTTTAACATTGCCTTGGTATTTTCCGGGTTTATTTCGGCAAGCTCGGCGACTTTTCGGCGAAAAGCGGCCATTACCTGTGGTATGTCCTCATCTTTCAGCACAGCTCCGGCTTCTTCGTTTTCCATCTCAATCCGGTCATTGAAGTATATCCCTACCCGCTCAGTGATCTGGGCTACAAATTCCAGGTTATCCTGTACAGAAGTCACTATCATCTTCAGCCAGTCGAATAAGTCAGGGGTTATTTCACCTTTGATATATCCGGCCTCTTTTAAATATGGGACGGCCATGCCGGTTAGCCGCTCCACAGGGCTTTTTCTAATATACTGGCCATTTATCCAATTTAATTTATCGACATCAAAAACCGCCGGGTTCTTAGCCACCCGGTCCAAAGAAAACTGCTCAACGAGCTCGTCCAGCGTAAATATCTCTTCCTCACCGACCGGAGACCAGCCGAGAAGAACCAGGAAGTTGGCGATGGCTTCAGGTAAATAACCCTGGCTTTTATAAGCCTCTATTGAAGTCGCGCCATGTCGTTTGCTCATTTTACTGCGGTCTTTGCCCAGGATAAGTGACACGTGGGCAAATGATGGAGGAGCGTAATTCAAGGCGTGGTATAACAGTAACTGCCGGGGCGTGTTGGACAGGTGCTCTTCCCCCCTGACCACATGAGTAATGCCCATCAGAGCGTCATCCAGAACTACGGCAAAATTATATGTAGGGATACCGTCAGATTTAACGATAACGTAATCCCCTATGCCGTTACTTTCAAAGATTACGTCGCCTCTCACCAAATCATTGACAACAAGGTTTTCATTTTCCGGAACACGGAAACGGATGACCTTTTTCCGGCCTTTAGCTTCCAGTTTGGCCCTGTCTTCGGCAGACAGTGAGCGGCACTTTCCCAGATACCTGGGCAGTTCACCACGGGCCAAGAGGTCCTGCCTTTCGGCTTCCAATTCATCTTCCGTACAATAACAATAGTACGCCTGTCCCTGGGCGATAAGCTTTTGAGCTGCTTCTGTATACGTATTTAACCGTTCCGTTTGGCGGTATGGGCCAAAATCCCCGCCTTTTTTGATACCCTCATCCCAGTCCAGGCCAAGCCATAATAAAGCCTCAAGAATGTTCTCTTCTGATTCCCGGCTGGACCTTTCCAGGTCTGTATCTTCTATCCTTACTATCATCTTGCCCCCAAATTTCCTGGCCAACAGCCAGTTAAAAAGCGCCGACCGCGCACCACCTATATGCAGCGGCCCGGTTGGACTGGGAGCAAATCTCACTCTGACCGAACTATCCATCAAGAAACCTCCTAAAATGCGGACTACCATATTTATTTAGCGAAACTCTAACACATTATACCATTTCCCCTGCCCCGGAAGCAACCGCCAACCGTCTACTAATAAAGCCCTTATTTCTCCAACGGCAGGGAGGGAAATAAAGGCTTGCTATTTTAAGGCTGATTTAGTTGTATTTTGGAAGGTATCTCCTGCGTGGAGCCGGTCTACTTTTCACGGAGGATGAGGGTCCTGATCTCCTCGATGAGCCGGCTTAAAGCATCCAATAACCTTTCCAGCCAGGTTCTAAATTCCGGCTGCTTGGCCAGAGCACGTTCCACGTCGGTTTTCAAGCTTTTCAACTGACCGCTGAGGTCACGTGCCTCCAGGTTCAAACCGCTTATTTTCCGCATCAGAACAGTGATTTCATCCACCTGCCGGTCAGTGAGGGTTATGTTGAGGTCCCCGGCTACATTGATTATAATCTGCCGAATCCGTTCCGGGTCTTTGGCCTTCTCGGCAACTACCCGTTCTTTAACGAGTAAGATCAATTTGGAAGCCTTATCTTTGCCGATTTCCCGGCCCAGATTACCGGTTCT
This sequence comes from Firmicutes bacterium HGW-Firmicutes-8, assembly GCA_002840165.1. Taxonomy (GTDB): domain Bacteria; phylum Bacillota; class Thermincolia; order Thermincolales; family UBA2595; genus GW-Firmicutes-8. The sequence continues at coordinate 1,894 of PGZN01000070.1, read as the reverse complement.
TACAAGCTCTTCATTGGCTGTTTTTTTAAACCGATCCCCGAGGGATTTCCCGGTAGCATGCTCAAAAGCCTTAAAGATTCCTGTCAGGGCGGCTGTCCCGGAAACAGGAAACGGGGCCGCCACCAAAATCCTGGCATCTTTGACCCGGGCTGTGGCCAGGGCATTGGCATACATGTCGTTGGTCACCCAGGTTATGTTTCGGGTTTCAACCTTTATGCCCTGTCCGGCTGGCAGCATCTCTACCAGGGTTGACGAAATTGCCCGGGCGCCTATAACCTCTTCAGGAACAAGACCCTCCAGATACCTTCTTTCTTCGGCATTTGTTACATCAACAACAGGAACGCTGGTTTCAGCCAGGTTGACCCCAAACTCTGCGGCCAAAATATTTTTCTGGCCCCTGTTCAAATCCGCCCCAAACGTAATTACCCGTGAATAAGCGGCTGTGACTGATCCGGGCAGCATCAGCAATATGAGCGTAATTACAATTAATAATAAATAGCAGCCCCTTTTTGCTCTGATCATCTCGGGTCCCCCTGTACTTCCTGCAGTGAAAATAAAGCAGGGCTTTAACCCTACTGTCTTTCAGAACATGTTCTTAAAGTATTACTTTATTTTAATGAATACCCGCTTTCACTGATTCCATTGATGTTTCCATGGACAGTGGTTTATCAGTTCTTTCATCTATCGTGATTGTTGTGACAACCCTCTGAACACCCTCACTAAAAGGTACTTTGTGCATCTTTTTAACTGCATCGATGACTTTATCGACATCGCCTTCTATAATTGTTGACATTGGGGTAAGCTGGTGCTTTAACTGGGTTTCCTTTTCCAAAACCTTATAGCACGCCGAGATATAACTGCTTACGCTGGGCTCATCAGTGCCCATAGGGATAACGCTGACTTCGACTATGGCCAAGTCTGTCCAACCTCCTAAATAAAATAATTCCTCTGGTCAAATGGTGCCTCAAAAGAAGGTGTTTTATGCATATGAAGCGGCCTAGAGCAGGGGCTTATTGACAAATAAGCTTTAGGCGAGGGGATGGCTGGCGCAAGGGAATACCGGTTGACCAGTCGTCCCTTTTTGTATGCGGTATATCCTTAAATCGGATGGGTATTATAAGTCCTAAGGAGGTTAACGCATGAAACTTGATTGGGAAAAAAATCTTAGTAATACTGATAGATTCATCAGAATGATAATTGGGTTTGTCCTGTTAGGATTAGCCTATACAAAGGTTGTATCCGGCTGGTTATCAATTGCAGCTGTAATAATCGCTTTGAGTCAGTTTGTTGAAGCATATTTTTCTTACTGAATTGTCTACGACATGATGGGTTGGTCAACTCGAAAAACTCGACAGGAATATTAACTCTTATTATTAGAGGTGGTAGAATTGACTTTAAAAGACAGACTTACGAGAGGGCTTATCGCAGGTATCGCTGCCGGAATAATTCAGGATGTTTTAGATTATACGGCTTATTTATTAAACCTAAGTCAATTAAGGTATCTTGATTGGGTAGGGATAATAGTATTTGGAGCAAAACCGGTTACAAGAGGTGAAACCTTCTTAGCCTTAGGAGGCGAGATATTCTTTTCTGGCATTCTTGGTGTTATTTTTGCTTACCTAATTCAGAAAATTAACAGCAGTAACATTTTCTTAAAGGGTTGGTTATATGGAGTAGTAATCTGGTTTGGCACTTACTCGGTCATGACGTTATTCAAAGTTGAAGGGTTTGTTAAAATAGATTTTTATACAGCCCTATCTGATGTAATTACCAGTTCAATATATGGTCTCGTACTACCTGGATTCCCGCCAACTCATAACGAGGTCGGCGGTGTAACATTCAAGCCTTTATAGATATCCTTTTGTTTTTCAAGAAGCTCGCCGGTACGCAACTT